>JAQGNK010000575.1 GCA_028291905.1 Polaromonas sp. | reverse complement strand
CTGGCCGGCCTCCAGCGAACCGGGCAGCAGCCCGCTTTCAAGGCGCAGCGGCAAGGCCGATTCAGCCGCCTTGGACAGCGGCGCGGGCAGGCTCAGCGCCAGCCCCTGCAGGTTGCTGGTGAACAGGATTTCAGGCGTTTCGCGCCTGAAAAGAAAGGACGCCGCATAGGCCGCGCCGCCGCTGGCGTGAGCAGCCAGGCGGGACACCAGCCCCAGCTCGGTGGCCTGGCGCAGGCCCTCGGCGGTGAAGCTGCCCTGCGCCTTGAAGGCTACGCTGGCCTTGCCGTCGGCCGCAGCCGGCGGGCGCGTGCCGCCGTCGATGCGGACCTCGCCGCCCAGCAGCTGCGCCTGGGCACCGGCCACTGAAAACCCCTTGTCCGTCACGCTCACCACGCCCCTGAGCCGGCCCAGAGGGGGCGCATCGGGCACGAAGCGCACATCGTTGCCGGGCAGGCTGATGCTGCCCTCAACGCTTGACTTGTCGATGGCATGCAGCGGCAGCTTCAGCTTGAAGCGGTAGTCCGCCGCGCCGCTGGCGGTGGTCTTGGCCAGCGCATGCCCGGTCATCTCGGCCACCGGCGAAGCCGCCACGAAGGCCAGCGCGTCCGACAGGGCGCCCTTGATGTCGGTCGTTACCTCGACCGTCGCCTGGTGCATCAGGTCGGCGATGCGGGCGCTGCCCTTGACAAGCTGCAGGCCCGGCAGGCCGGCGACCTTGCCGGCCGCGTCCTTGACTTCAAGCGACGCCCGGCTGAACAGCAGCTCGCCTTCAAGCTCGGTCAGGGCCGGCCACGGCAGGGCGCCCGGCGGCTGCAGCGACTTCGGAACATAAGTGAAATGACCATTTTTGACCCTGGCCGACACCTGGAAATCGCCCTCGGCCGGATCGGCGAAGGGCAGCTGCCCGACCGGTCCCTTGACCTTGAACTTCACCTCGCTGACCTGGCCCTTGACCACCGCATCGCGCACATAGTGGCGCACCGCCGGGTCCAGCACCAGCGGCAGGTAGCGGTGCACCCGGCTGCCGTCGCCCCGGCTCAGGCTGCCCTGCAGGTCGAGCACGCCCGGAAAGCGGTCATCGGGCGAGGTGCCGGCCTTGTCATCGGTCTGCCAGCGCAGCTGCGCCTGCCCTTTGGCATCGGTATTGGAAAACTGCACATCGCGCAGCTGCACATCGATTTTCCGGCCTGAAAGTTTCCATTGCGCCTGGGCCGTCAGCTCGTCCAAGGGCAAGTGCGGGTCTTCAAAAATGCCGGGCAGCTCCAGCGCGCCCTGGCGGATGGTCACGCTGGCCTGGCCGCCGTCCTGGGTGAGGGCGAAATCCGCCGTGGCGCCGCTCAGGCCGGGCCGGCCCACCGCCGCCTGCGCGGGTCCGGCCGCCGCCCTGGCGGGCGCCGCCGGCGCTGGTGCGAACCCCAGGTCCGCCACGCTGCCCTTGACAGTGAAGCTGGCAGGCGCCTCCAGCGGCCCCTGCCAGCGGGCGTCCAGCTTCTCGACCAGGCCCTCGGGCGCCAAGGAAGCCAGCAGCGCCTGGGCGTCGCTGTCCAGCGGCAGGCGGCCGGCGATCTGGGCCAGCATCGCCAGGTCGAGCCGGTCGGCCTTGAGCGTGGTGGACTCGGCTTTTCCTCTGGCCGGGCCGGTGTGCGCCAGCGCCAGGTTGCCGCCCGGCCACCGCAGCCCCTGGCGGGTGCGAAACGCCAGGCCTTCGGTGCTGGCCTCAAAGCCGTTGGCATGCCGGCTGGCGCCAATGCGCCCGGCCAGAAAATCAAACCCCAGCGGCGCGAGCTTCGCGCCCAGCCGGGCGTCCACGTCCCGCAGTGCCACATCGGCCAGCGCGCCGGTGATTTTTCCCTTGCCCATGTCGGCCCAGGCGCGCAGCGCGCCCCGGCCCTGCGTCAGGGCCATGTCCGCCGAGTCCAGGCTGGCGTAGTGCTGGACCTGCGACAGATCGACGCGGCCAAGCTCGGCATACAGCTGTCCGCTCCAGGAGGCCACGTCGCCGGCATGGGCAGACAGCAGCGGCCGCCTGAAAATGCCGCGGATGCTGAAGCGCTCGCCCCATTCGGGCGGCGGCGTGGCGTCCAGCCGCATGCGGTGCCGGTGCCGGCCATTCCTGAGCACGCCATCGACCTGGCGCAGCGCCAGCGGCGGCGCCTGGCGCAGCTCGTCGGTCCAGCGCACCGTGCCGCCGCGCACGACGAACTCGGCCTGGGAAAAAACCCAGTCGGCCACATCGCTGTGGCCGGTGTCCGCGTCCTTGGATACCTCCAGGCCGCCAACAAATATCTTGCCGTCGGCGGCACGCCGAATGTCCAGCTCGGGCTGCTCGATAACCAGCTGCTCGAAGCCAAGACCCCACAGCGAGGCGGGCGATAGCGCCGCCACGATGCGCGGCAGGCGCACCGCTTCGCGGCCCTGGGCATCGAGCAGGGTCACATCCTGCAGCTCGAAGGAAGGGATGGCGCCGACTGAACGGCCGGTGATGTTGCCGATGCGCACCGGCACCCCGAGCGCCCGGCTGGCCTGCGCCTCCAGCTGCGGACGGAATTCGGTGATTCGCGGCACAATCCAGCCGTGCAGCACCCCCCAGCTCAGTCCAAACAGCAGCCAGGCCGACACCACTGCCCACAGCATGATGCGCACGGCCATGGAAAACCATCGCAGGCGTCGGGACGGCAGGGCAGCCGGCAAGGCTGGCGGACTGGTAGGGGTAGGCTCCATTGACTTGAGAATTATGACCGCCGACAGTAAACCCGCCGGCGCAGAACCACGAAGTTTGTGAAGTAGTGTGATGACCGTTCCTTCAACTGCCTGCTCTGAAACCCCATTTGCCGCCGAACGGGCCACAGCGGCCTATTCGCGCTATGTCCAGCGCATCCGCCGCCGCTATGACGCCCAGATGCCGCTGCTGGCCCCCGGCGCGCCGGTGCGCGCCGCGATGCAGGCGACCCTCGATGCGCTGCTGGCCGGCGGCCTGGAAACCGGCGCCGCGCTGCGGGTGCTGCGCCAGCTGGTGCTGGAGCGCCTTGTAGTTTTGGACACTGAACAGCAAGCGCCGCTGTCAGTGGTGACCCGCGCCATGACCGAGCTGGCCGAGCTGGCGCTGGACGTGGCGATGCAGCATTCGCGCCAGTCGCTCGACGGGCTGCACGGCGCCCCCCAGGCCGACAGCGGCGGGCCGGCCCGGATGTGGGTGGTCGGCATGGGCAAGCTCGGCGCGCGGGAATTGAATGTTTCCAGCGACATCGACCTGATCTACGTCTATGACGAAGACGGCGAGACCGCCGGCCGATCCGATGGCCGGGGCCAGATTTCAAACCATGAGTATTTTGCCCGCCAGGTGCGCGCCGTGTTCAGCCTGATCGGCGACACCACCGAGCACGGCTTTGTGTTCCGGGTCGATCTGGCGCTGCGGCCCAACGGCAATTCCGGCCCGGCGGCGATCTCGCTGAGCGCGCTGGAGGAGTATTTTCAGGCGCAGGGCCGCGAATGGGAACGCTTTGCCTGGCTCAAGAGCCGGGTCGTCGCGCCGCTGGACTGCATCCAGAGCGGCTCGGCGCAGGCGCTGCGCGGGCCGGTGCTGCCGTTCGTTTTCCGGCGCTACCTCGACTACAGCGTGTTCGATGCGCTGCGGGTGCTGCACCGGCAGATCCGCGAGCATGCGGCCAAGCGCTGCGCCGGCCATCCCGGCCGGGCCAACGACGTGAAGATGTCGCGCGGCGGCATCCGCGAGATCGAGTTCACGGTGCAGGTGCTGCAGGTCGTGCGCGGCGGGCAGTTTCCCGAGCTGCGCACCCGGCCCACGCTGGACGCGCTGCAGCGGCTGGCCCATGCCGGCCTGATGCCGCAGGAGACGGCCGACGCGATGGCGCGGGCCTATGACTTCCTGCGCCGGGTCGAGCACCGAATCCAGTACCTGGACGACCAGCAGACCCATGTGCTGCCGACCTGCGACGACGACCTGGGCTGGATTGCCGCCACCATGGGCTACCGGAACTGCTGCGATTTTCTGCGCGACCTCGACAGCCACCGCGAACTGGTCGCCGGCGAGTTCGACATCCTGCTGGGCGGCAAGCCCGAATGCAAGGGCTGCGGCAAGCCCGGCACCTCACCGGTGCAGCAGCTCGACGACCTGCTCGACCAGCTGCCAGAGAAATGGCCGGCCCAGTTTCGCACGCGCCTGGGCCTGTGGCGCCAGCATCCGCGCGTCCAGGCGCTGCGCGAGGAATCCCGGGCTCGCCTGAGCCGGCTGGTGCAGCGCACCGCCCAGTGGCTGCTGGAGGGCACGGTGACCGAAGAGGCCGCGCTGCGGCTGATCGACTGGATGGAGCCGCTGCTGCGCCGCGAGAGCTACCTGGCGCTGCTGCTGGAGCGCCCTGCCGTGCACCAGCGGCTGCTGCGGCTGCTGGGTGCGGCCCGGTGGCCGGCGCGCTACCTGATGCAGCACCCCGGCGTGATCGACGAACTGACCAGCGACGAGCTGCTGCGGGATCGCTTTGACGACGCGGCCTTCACCCGCGAGCTGCAGCAGCGGCTGGCCGCGCTGCAGAGCACCGGCGAGGCCGACGAGGAAACCTGCCTGAACCTGCTGCGGCGCGCCCACCATGTCGAGGTGTTCCGCACGCTGGCGCGCGACGTGGAGGGCGTGCTCACGGTCGAGCAGGTGGCCGACGACCTGAGCGCGCTGGCCGAAAGCATCCTGAGCATCGCCACCGACTGGTGCTGGCGCCACCTGAAGATGCGGCACCGCGACCAGCCGCAGTTCGCCATCATTGCCTACGGCAAGCTCGGCGGCAAGGAGCTGGGCTACGGCAGCGACCTGGACATCGTGTTCGTCTATGAGGACGAGGACGAGCGCGCCCCCGAGGTCTATGCCGCCTTCGTGCGCAAGCTGATCAACTGGCTGACGCTCAAGACCGCCGAGGGCGACCTCTACGAGATCGACACCGCGCTGCGGCCCAACGGCAATTCGGGCCTCCTGATCACCCCGTTCGAGGCCTATGCCAACTACCAGCAGCGGCGCGGCAGCAACACCGCCTGGACCTGGGAGCACCAGGCCATGACCCGCGCCCGCTTCGTGCTGGGCAGCACCTCGCTGTGCCAGCGCTTCGACGAGGTGCGCCGGGCCGTCGTCACCGCGCCGCGCGACGCGGCCTCGCTGCGCCGTGAGATCGTGGACATGCGCCAGAAGGTGCGCGCCGCCCATCCGGTGCGCGGCGGCCGGTTCGATGTCAAGCACAGCGCCGGCGCCATGGTCGATGCCGAATTCGCAGTGCAGCAGTTGGTGCTGTCGCAGGCGGCCCGGCATCCTGAGCTGGTCGATAACGTCGGCAACATCGCCCTGCTGCAGCGCGCCGAGAACGCCGGCCTGCTGCCGGGCGGCGTGGGCCGGCAAGCCGCCGACGCCTACCGCGAACTGCGGCGCGTGCAGCACCATGCCCGGCTCAATGAAGAGCCGACACAGGTGGCGCCGCCTTTGCTGCAGACCGAGCGCGAGGCGATCCAGAGGCTGTGGAGCGCGGTGTTCGACGCCTGACCGCGTCCCGTTCCCAGAAAAACCGCTTTCTCCCCGCTGTTAATAAAACCTTCATCCAGCGCCGCTAGCATGGCGTGAGTGGGTTTGGAAACGGCCTCGCGCCTTCTACTTTGGTCATTCGTTTTAATTAAATCAATCGTTTGATTGTTATGTTTTAATTGGATTCATGACCGCAGCCATTCCTTTGCCACCCTCCACGGAACAAAACAGCCCCGAAACGCGCGGGCAGCGCGCCGACGGCGCCAAGGCACGCCAGCTGCTGCTGCATGCCGGACTCAGGCTGTTCGCCGAAAAAGGTTTTGCCAAGACCTCGACGCGCGAGATTGCCCTGGCCGCCAACGCCAACGTGGCCTCGATCAGCTATTACTTCGGCGACAAGGCCGGGCTTTACCGCGCCGCCTTCACCGAGCCGATGGGCTGCACCGCCAGCGACCGGGCGCTGTATGACCAGCCCGGCCTCACCCTGCGGCAGTCGCTGCACGCCTTCATCGCCAATTTCCTGGCCCCCATGAAGCAGGGCGAGCTGGTGCAGCAGTGCACCCGGCTGCATTTTCGGGAAATGCTGGAGCCGACCGGCCTCTGGGCCGAGGAAATCGACAACGACATCAAGCCCGCCCATGCGGCGCTGGTGGACGTGCTGGCGCGCCATCTGGGCATGGCGCAAGCCGACGACGCCCTGCACCGGCTGGCCTTCAGCATCACCGGCCTGCCCTTGCAACTGTTCATCGGGCGCGACTGCGTGCAGGCTATTCGGCCCGGTCTGATCGACCAGCCGGAGGCGATCGACGCCTGGGTCCACCAGATGGTGGTGTATGCCGAGGCCATGGTGGCCATCGAAGCTACGCAGCGCCAGCTCAATTTGCCGCCAGCCGGCAACGAAAAGATCGCAACATCATGATTTCATGCCCGACCCTTCCTTCACGCCTGCTGATCGGCCTGCTGCCGGTGTGGCTGGGCGCCTGCGCCACGCTGCCGGCGCCCGCCAGCGTGTCCGCCCCGATGCCGCAGCAGTGGTTCGCGCCGCTGCCGCACAAGGGCAGCCTGACCGACCTGAGCCAGTGGTGGCAGCAGCAGGGCGACCCGCTGCTGGCCGAACTGGTGGCCGCCGGGCAGGCGGTCAGCCCGACGGTGGCGTCGGCGCGTTCGCGCATCGAGCAGGCGCGCACCGCCCGTGTTGCGGCCGGCGCGGCGCTGCTGCCCACGCTGGACGCATCGGCCAGCGTGAGCCGGGGCCGCTCGGCGCAGTCCAGCGGGCCGGGCGCGGTGCCGGTGGCGACCACTTCGCAGGTGGGGCTGCAGGCGGCCTGGGAACTCGACGTGATGGGCGGCAACCGCGCCACGCTGGACGCCGCCGCGCAGCGCCTGCTGGGCGCCGATGCCCTGTGGCACGAGGCCCGGGTGTCGGTCGCGGCCGAAGTCGCCAACCAGTACGACAGCCTGCGCACTTGCCGCCTGCTCGCCGGCGTGACCGAGCGCGACGCCGCCTCGCGCCAGGAAACCGCCCGCCTCTCGGGCCTGAGCACGCAATCCGGCTTCACCGCACCGGCTACCAACGCGCTGGCGCGGGCCAGCGCCGCCGAGGCACGCGGCC
>JAQGNK010000565.1 GCA_028291905.1 Polaromonas sp. | reverse complement strand
GCCACGGCTTTTTCGTCAACCACGACCTGGCGGGCTACGAGGTGCCGGTGCATGCCGATATCCCTCACCAGGAGGTGATCTTCCTGGATGAAACCGACCCGGCCTCGTCGCCGATGAAAGCCAAGGGGGTGGGTGAGCTCGGCATCTGCGGCGTGGCTGCCGCCGTGGCCAATGCCGTCTACAACGCCACCGGCGTGCGGGTGCGCGACTACCCGATCACGCTGGACAAATTGCTGGACCACTTGCCGGCGATGGCCTGATGGCAATGACCATCCCCGGCAAAGCCGGGGGTTGTCACGATTACGAGCTGCCCAAAGCGGCTAAACGGGGACGCCAACGCGGCCCCAACTCGTTGCGCCACCGAAACGCTGGCTCCTCATCTCCATAGGCCGGGCTGTTCCAGTCGCTCATCCTCCTCTTCTTGGTGCCCGATGCAATCCTGCCCAAGTTCTGGATAAGCGGAACCCATACGGTGGAAAGGAATGGGCCGCAAATTTGCAGTACCCGATGCCCATGGGGGGTTCTCCATCGATAAGGCCACAGAGCGGTTTTGCCTTATCGACGGCTTCTGTCAGTAATTTGAGCCGCTGGCTGAGAAACGCATGCTGGACAGCATCGGGAAACAACGGCTGCGGCACCGGGCGGGCCGCGACACAATAGGCGCCATGGACGTGATGAACCCACAAGCCATTGAACGCGCCACGCTGGCGGCCGTCTGCCCGGCAACCCTTGAGGAAATTCCCGGCTGGCTGCTGGCGCTGGACCAGGGCACGGTCGGCCGGGCGCACAGCGCCGTGCCCTTGCTGCACGGCGCGCCGGACATTGCCGCCCTGGCAGCGATTGAATTGCGCTACCGGGCGCACGGGCTGAGCCCGGTGTTTCGCCTGCCGGTGCTGGCGAATTTCGAGCGGTTTCGCGCCGCACTCAGACAGCGCGGCTACGCCCCCGCGCAGCCGACGCAGGTGCTGGTGGGCACGGCCAGCGCCATGCTGGGACAGTTCAGCGGCGCTGGCGTCACCCTGGCCGCCGCGCCCGATGCCGCCTGGGCCTCGGTCTTTCTGGGCGAAGGGTTTGATCCGCAGGATGGCGCCAGCCGGGTGCGGCTGCTTGGCCAAGCCAAGGATGCGGTGTTCGCCAGCGTTCGGCTTGAGGGCGCCGTGGTGGCAGCCGGCGTGGGCTGCTTCAGCCACGGCTGGGCCAGCGTGCATGGCATGCGCACCGCGCTGGCCCATCGCGGCCAGGGCCGGGCCGGCAGCATCCTAGGCGCCCTGGCCGCCCAGGCGCAGGCCCGGCGCATCGATCCGGTTTTCTTGCAGGTCGATGCGGCCAATGGCCCGGCCCGGTCGCTCTACCGTCGGGCCGGTTTCACCACCGCCTGGACTTATGAATACTGGCGTCTGGCGCGTGCAGGCCAGGCTGCGTGACAGCGATTGAATGCCAGGCCGTAGCGTCTGGCCGACTTTTTATTTTTCCACTGAACGAAAGCCCAGAAGCCATGCAACTCCCCACCTACGACGACGTGAAAGCCGCCAGCGCCCGGCTCGAAGGCCATGCCCACCGCACGCCGGTGCTGCGCAGCGCCACTGCCGATACCCGCTGGGGCGCGCAGTTCTTCTTCAAGTGCGAGAACTTCCAGCGCATGGGCGCCTTCAAGTTCCGCGGCGCCTTCAACGCGCTGGCCAGGTTCGATGCGGCCCAGCGCCGCGCCGGCGCCATCGCGTTCTCCTCGGGCAACCATGCGCAGGCCGTCGCCCTGTCGGCCCGGCTGCTCGGCATGCCGGCGGTCATCGTGATGCCGCAGGACGCGCCCGCCGCCAAGCTTGCCGCCACCCGCGAATACGGCGCCGAAGTCGTGCTCTACGACCGCTTCACCGAAGACCGCGAGGCCATCACCCGGCAGCTCGCCGCCGAGCGCGGCATGACGCTGATTCCGCCCTACGACCACCCGGACGTGATCGCGGGCCAAGGCACGGCGGCGAAAGAGCTGATCGAGGAAGCCGGCGCGCTGGACTATCTGTATGTCTGTTGCGGCGGTGGCGGCCTGACCAGCGGCTCGGCCCTGGCGGCGCGCGCCCTGGCGCCCGAGTGCAAGATTTATGGCGTCGAGCCCGAGGCCGGCAACGACGGCCAGCAGTCGCTGCGGGCGGGCCGCATCGTTCGCATCGACACGCCCCAGACCATTGCCGACGGCGCCCAGACCCAATACCTGGGCAACTACACCTTCGCCATCATCCGCCGGGATGTCGATGACATCGTGACGGCGACCGATGCGCAGCTGGTGGCCGGCATGCGGTTTTTCGCCGAGCGGATGAAGATGGTGGTCGAGCCGACCGGCTGCCTGGCCTTTGCCGCCGCCTGCGCCGCGAGCGAGGCGCAAACGCTGCCCAAAAATGCCCGCGTCGGCGTGATCGTCAGCGGCGGCAATGTCGATCTGGCGCGCTATGCGGCGCTGCTGGCAACCGGCTGAAAGCTAGGCTTTGCCTAGAATGCATTCGTTTTGGCCAGCATTTTTAAATGCGCAGCCACCCTGACCCGGCAAGCTCTGCGGCCCAGCAATCTTTTTGCTACTGAAACAATAGCTTCTTGCGCAGGCCCTGCCTGCGCTAAAGCCATTTTTGTTCCATAAAAATGGCCCACCTTTGCTTGTCTCCGTTTTTTCCTTCCCCGCTGGAGGAAGGCTGGGATGGGGCTTCCCCGAATCGGACCCACGCAGCCGGGACACGCCAGCCCGGATTTGAGAGCGGGCCAAGGTGGCTTTTGCAGGTCAGCGCGGAGCCGATCTGGCATTAAATATGTCTCTGGTGCAGGCAGATCCTGCGCGAGCAGCTATTAATTAAATAGCAAAATTCCCGGGCGCCTGGAATGCCGTGATGAGCAGTCAGGGCGACTTCGCCCTGGGTCAGGCGCGGATGCCCTCGGCGCTCAGGTGCAGCACCCGGTCGGCGCGGGCGGCGGCGGCGGTGGAATGGGTCACCAGCACCATCGCCGCGCCGTGCTCGCGGGTCTGCGCCACCAACGCGTCCATCACCACCCCGGCGGTGGTCGGGTCGAGGTTGCCGGTCGGCTCGTCGGCCAGCAGCAGGCCGGGGCGGTGAACCAGCGCCCGCGCTATCGCCACCCGCTGCAGCTGCCCGCCGCTCAGCTGCTGGGGCAGCCGCCGGCCCAGGCCGGCCAGGCCCACGGCGTCCAGCAGGCTTTGCACCCGCGCATCGTCGGCCTGGCCCAGCAGCAGCAGCGGCAGCGCCACGTTCTGCGCCACGTCCAGGTGCGGCAGCACATGGAAAGCCTGGAAGACAAAGCCGACCTGGCGCCGGCGCAGCAGGGCGCGCTGGTCGTCGCTCATCGCGCCGAGGTCGGCGCCGTTCAGCATGACCGTGCCTTCATCCCAGCTGTCCAGCCCGGCCATGCAGTTGAGCAGCGTCGATTTGCCCACGCCCGACTCGCCGACGATGGCGACGAATTCGCCCGGCGCCACATCCAGCGTGACATGGCTGAACACCGTAGCAATGCCGTAGCGCTTGCCCAGGTTGCTGATCTGCAGCCTCATCGGAAACTTTCCAGGTGGGCCTTGGCCAGCGCGAGCACCTGCTCCAGCGCTGCCGGCTCGTCGCAGGCAACGACGCGGCGCTGCGCCATCGAGCGCAGCCAGGTAATCTGCCGCTTGGCCAGCTGGCGGGTGGCGAAAACGCCCTTGTCGCGCAGCTCGGCCAAGGCTTTTGCAGAAAGGTCGCCGCCCAGGCCGCTGGCCTCATGGGCGTCGAGCGCCTCCCAGGCCTGACGGTAGCCGACGCAGCGCATCGCCGGCAGGTCGGGCCGCAGGTCGCCGCGTGCGCGCAAGGCCCGGACTTCATCGACAAAGCCGGCCGCCAGCATGGCGTCGAAACGCCGGGCAATGCGCTCGTGCAGCCAGGCGCGGTTCGTCGGTTCCAGGGAAATAAGTGCTGTGGCGCTTTCTGCACCTGCGTCATCAGCTATGTTTTTGGTGGCGCTGCGCTGGTGGAAGGACGACAGCGGCTGGCCCGACACCCGGAACACTTCGAGCGCACGCGAGATGCGCTGCGAGTCGTTGGGCGCCAGCCGGGCGGCGGTCGCCGCATCGACCCGCGCCAGCTCGCCGTGCAGCGCCGGCCAGCCTTTGTCGGCTGCTTCAAGCGCCAGCGCAGCGCGCATCACCGCATCGGCCGGGGGCATGTCGTCCAGGCCATCGAACAGCGCCTTGAAGTACAGCATGGTGCCGCCGACCAGCAGCGGCAATCTGCCGCGTGCGTGGATGTCGGCGATCAGGCGCCGGGCGTCCTGCGCGAATTCGGCGGCGCTGTAGGCGTTGAGCGGGTCGCGGATGTCGATCAGGTGGTGCTTTGCTGCCGCCAGCTCTTCGGCGCTGGGCTTGGCCGTGCCGATGTCCATGCCCCGGTAGACCAGCGCCGAATCGACGCTGATGATCTCGACCGGCCGGCTGGCGGCGCAGTGGCGGGCAATCGCCAGCGCGGCAGCGGTCTTGCCCGCTGCGGTGGGGCCGGCCAGCGCGATGCAGGGAATGGCCGAGATATCAGGGGAGGGCGCTTCGGGCGCCGGTGCGGGAACATCGA
>JAQGNK010000563.1 GCA_028291905.1 Polaromonas sp. | reverse complement strand
CCGCGCTGGCGGCGGCCGAGCTGGCGGTGCGGGCGGGCGTGCCGGCCGGCGTGCTCAACGTCCTCACCACCGACGACAGCGCGGCGGTCGGCAAGGTGTTCTGCGCCAGCGACGTGGTGCGCCACCTGAGCTTCACCGGCTCGACCGAAGTCGGCCGCATCCTGATGGCGCAAAGCGCGCCGTCGATCAAGAAGCTCGCGCTGGAGCTGGGCGGCAACGCGCCCTTCATCGTGTTCGACGATGCCGACATCGACTCGGCGGTGGACGGCGCCATGGCCAGCAAATACCGCAATGCCGGCCAGACCTGTGTCTGCGCCAACCGCATCTATGTGCAGGAAGGCGTCTATGACCAGTTCGTGCAGAAATTCGCCGCCAAGGTCAAGCTGCTCAAGGTCGGCAACGGCTTTGAAGACGGTGTGGGCCAGGGCCCGCTGATCGAGGACTCGGCGGTTGAAAAAGTGCAGCGCCATGTGGACGACGCGCTGGCCAAGGGCGGCAAGCTGCTGGCCGGCGGCCACAGGCTGCAGGGCCAGTTCTTCGAGCCGACGGTGATCTCGGAAGCCACCGCCGACATGCTCTGCGCCAAGGAAGAAACCTTCGGCCCGTTCGCGCCGGTGTTTCGCTTCAAGCTGGAGCAAGAAGCCATTGACGCGGCCAACAACACCGAGTTCGGCCTGGCCAGCTATTTCTACAGCCGCGACATCGGCCGCATCTACCGCGTGGCCGAGGCGCTGGAATACGGCATGGTCGGCATCAACGCCGGCGTGATCGCCACCGAGCATGTGCCGTTCGGCGGCGTCAAGCAGTCCGGCCTGGGCCGCGAAGGCTCCAGCCACGGCATGGAGGAATACCTGGAGATGAAATACCTCTGCATGGGCGACATGAACAAATGAGTTGCAGCCAGTTCATTCAGGCACCTGCGCCTGGCTACGCCACTGCACAAACGCTGTCGCTATTGTTTTAATAGCTAGTAGCGCAGACTCTTCCTGCGCAACAGGCCAATTTGATGGGTATTTTTGAGTTGCGATGACGGTTGGTTCGATATTTTTACGGCTTGGGCTGACTTGGAGCCGCAGCCTCGCCTCCAGAGCGCGTTCGTCTTGGCCAGCGACCGACTTTAAGCATCAAATAGGCCTTTGGCGCAGGTGCTTCATGCGCAAGCAGCTATTAATTCAGTAGCATTATTTCAGCTGCCCTGAACGCCGTGGTTGAAAGCCAGAATGCCGTCGTCCTATAATCTGCGCCGATGCGGGTGTAGTTCAATGGCAGAACGCTAGCTTCCCAAGCTCGATACGAGAGTTCGATTCTCTTCACCCGCTCCAGACATCACAAAGGCCCCTTCGGGGCCTTTTTTTATGTGTGCGATTTGCCAGGGCTGTTGTTCAGCCCAGCTTCAGGTTCACGTTCTTGGTGTAGGTGAACTCCAGCAGTTCAGCAAACGATTCCTCGCGGCCGATGCCGGAGTTCTTGATGCCGCCAAACGGCGCGCCCATGAAATGCTGGCTTGAATTGTTGATCCAGACATACCCGGTCTGGATGCGTTTGGCCGCACGGTGGGCAGTGGTCAGGTTTTGTGTCCAGATGGAGCCGGTCAGGCCGAAATCCACGCCATTGACCTGCTCGAACAGCGTGTCTTCGTCGCGCCATTTGAAGACGGACATGATCGGGCCGAACACCTCCTCGCGGGCAAGGCGCATGTGCGGCTGCATGTCCGCAAACACGGTGGCCTCGTAGAAGAAACCGTCCTTGAGCAAGGGATCGTCCGGCTGCCTGCCCCCGCACACCAGGCGGCCGCCGTCCTCCAGGCCGACGGCCACATAGTGCTGAACCTTCTCAAGCTGCGCGCGGCTGACCAATGACCCCATCGTGGTTTTCGGATCGGTCGGAATGCCGGGCTTATGGCGTTCCGGCAGCAGCCTGACCACCCTGCCCAGCACCTGGTCATGGATCGACTCATGCAGGAATACCCGGCTGGTCGAGCCGCAGCTCTGGCCCGACCAGGTGAAGTTCATGCCGCCGATGATGCCGTTGACCAGCTTGTCCAGATCAGCATCGGGGTAGGCAATGAGCGCATTTTTACCGCCCAGCTCCAGCAGTATCGGCTTCAGGTCCTCGGCCGCTGTCTTCATGACTGCTTTCCCGGTGGGCACGCCGCCGATCAGGGTGATCTTGCGCACCAGCGGGTGGCGGCCCATGGCCTCGCCGCACTCGCGTCCACCGCAGAGAAAATTGGCCACGCCGGGCGGGAAGATGTCGCCCACCAGTTCGGCCAGCCGCAAAATGGACAGCGGCGCCTGGTCGGGCGACTTGACGACCACCGTATTGCCGGCAGCCAGTGGTGCGGCCAGCCGGGCGGCAGCAAACATGAAGGGGTGGTTGTAGGCGACGATGCGGGCGATCACGCCCAGCGGCTCCTGCAGCGTGTAGTTGAAGTTGCCCTCGCCCATGGGAATGGTTTCTCCCTTGATTTCCGTGGCCAGGCCCGCGAAATAGTCGAGGCAGTCGGCGGCAAAGCCTGCGTCCATCGCCAGCGCGGACACCGGATTGCCGTTGTTGAGGGAGTCGAGCTGCGCCAGCGGCAGGGCATGCTCGCGCAGCACGGCGGCAGCCTTGCGCAGATAGCGCCCGCGCTCCACCGGCGGGGTGGCGGCCCAGGCCGGAAACGCCGCATGGGCCGCCTGCACGGCCGCATCCACGTCGGCCGCATCGGCAACGGGCGCGGTCGTGATGGCCTCGTTGTAGGTCGGGTTGATGGTGTCGAGATAAACGCCAGCCTTGGGCGCATGCCAGGCGCCGCCGTAGTAAAGGCCGCGCTGCGTCGGAAGGATACCAGCGGGAATTTCGTGTGCGCGCATGGGTTTCGGTCCTCAAAATAAGTCAAAAAACGCTTGGCCTGCGCAGCACACCGAAGCATCCCGCAACGGCGGCAGCGCAGCGGTACATGAAGCCTAGTCCTGCGAGCGCGTCAGCCCAGCCGTCATGGTCGGGCTGTAGCCGGTCTGGACAATCACGTCGATGACCACGCAAGCCCCCCCCTTCACCGCAGCAATCGCTTCGCAAAGGACGCGTGCCAGCTCTGCCCCCTCTTCCACAGGCCCGATGCCCGTCAGGCCCTGGCCGCGCGCCATCATCGCCAGGTCCGGGGCGGGATTGCTGATGCGCTGACCGATCCAGCGGTTTTCAACCGGCCGCTTGCGCTGGCGTGCGACGCGCTCCTGGTGCAGCTCGTCATTGAAGAACGACCGGTTGTTGACCACCACCATGAGAAGCGGAATTTGTGCATTGGCCGCAGTCCAGAGCGCGTTGACGCCCATCATGTAGTCGCCATCGCCAATCACGGCGACTGGCAGGCGTTCGGTGCCTTTCAGCGCCAATGCCGAGCCGATGGCCATTCCTGGGCCTGAGCCGATGCCGCCACCACCGTCGTAGCCGAGGAAATCCAGCGGATGCTGAAAGTCCCACATTTCTCCGCTCCAGCTCAATGGCAGGCGCATCAGGCACACGCTCTCATTTTTCAACGCATGCTTGAGGGCTTGCGCCACCAGCGGGACGGTCAAGGAGCCATCAGCGGTGGGTTCCGGCGCTGCGGGCAGCGGCGCTTTCGGTGGCGGCGGCGCATCACGCCGCCTGACTTGCTGGTTGAGCAGCGCAACCGCCGGCTCGGGCTCGGACAGCAGATACAAATCCACCGGCGGCAGGCCCTGGTGGTCCATGCTCCAGCCGTTGTGGCTGTACTGGTCCACCGACACCTGGATGACGCGGCTTGTCACGGTCTCGCTGCCCCAGGCCTGTTTCAGCGTTCCGGCCAGGTCAACCCAGTCCAGGCTCAGCACCACATCCGCCCCCTTGAGGACAGCCATCGATGCCGCTGACAGGAAGGTGCCGCAAGGGGCCGCATGCAGAGGGTGGTCGGTCGGAAACGCGGCGCCCACCTTCAGGTCGGTCAGCACTTCGGCATTGAGCGTTTCGGCCAGCTTGATGCGCTCGGCCCAGCCCTCTTCGCTGCGCGACACCCGGCCGGCCAGCAATACCGGACGCTTGGCATCGGACAGCCATGCAGCCGCCTGGGCAATCGCGGCATCGGACGGCCGCGCCGGGGCAGGTGCCCGGTAGCGCGCCGGATCGGGCAGAACTGGCTTGTCAGCCAGCCTGGACTCCTGCAGGGCAGCGTCAAAGCACACATAGACGGGGCCCTGCGGCGCGGTGGTCGCTATCTGCGCCGCCCGCAGCATGGCTTCCTGCGCTGCCGCGACCGAGGCGGGCTGCGCATCCCATTTGATGAAGTTGCGCACCAGCGCGCCCTGGTCCTGCGCGGTGTGGATCCAGTCGATCCAGGGGCGCCGCTTGGCCGCATCCACCGGGCCGGTGGCGCCCAGAATAATCACCGGCATCCGGTCCACCCAGGCGTCGAAGATGGCCATGGAGCCGTGCATCAGGCCGACGTTGCTGTGCAGGATGGCGCCAAGCGGCTTGCCGGTCACCTTGGCGTAGCCGTGGGCAATCGCCACGGCGTGCTCTTCATGCAGCACCACGATCATCTGTGGATTTTCATTGCCCAGATGGTTGACGAGGCTGTCATGCAGCCCGCGAAAGCTCGCGCCGGGGTTGAGCAGCACATAGGGGATATCCATCACCCGCAGCATGTCGGCCAGGGCGTCGCTGCCCCAGATGGCGTCGTCGGGATCGGACGGCAGAGGAATGTCGCGGCGCACCGCGGAGCCAGAGGAGGCAGTCATAGGTTTTCCTGTCGGATGAATCAAATAAGGCTGAAGCGGCCGGCTCTATTCAGGCTGGATATTGGCCGCCTTGATGACAGCGGCCCAGCGCTTCTGGTCGGTGGCGATGAGGTTCGTGAACTCGGCGGGTGTGCTGGTTTCGGCGAATATTCCCTGCTCGGCCAGCTTGTCGCGCACGTCGGGCAGGGCCACGGAGCGGCGAAGTTCCGCATTGAGCTTGTTGATGATGGCCGGCGGCGTTTTGGCGGGCGCGACCATGCCGATCCAGATGTCGCTTTCATAGTTGGGCACGGTTTCGGCAATCGTCGGCACATCGGGCAGCAGCGCAATACGCTTCGTGCCAGTCGTGCCCAGCGCGCGCAGCTTGCCGCTGCGAATGTGCGGCAGGGCTGAATTGATCGGGCAGAACATCACATCGACCGTGCCGCCCAGTACATCGACAAGCGCCGGGGCAGAACCCTTGTAGGGAATCTGCGTGAGGCGGGTGCTGGTCATGGATTTGAAGACTTCGGCGGCCATGTGCTGGGGGCTGCCAGAGCCAGCCGAGGCATACGACAGCTTGTCCGGACCGGCCTTGGCCTGTGCGATCAGTTCGGCGACCGAGCTGGCCGATACCTTGGGCGATACCACCAGCACCATGGGCACGCGGCCCAGCAGCGTGACGCCCTGCAGGTCCCTGAGCACATCGAATGGCAGCTTGGGATAGAGGACCGGGTTGACCGCCACCGTCTGGTTGGGCGCGATGGCGATGTTGTAGCCATCGCCTTCGGCCTTGGCCATGAAGTCGGTGGCAATGTTTCCGGCCGCACCGGGCTTGTTGTCAACGATGACCGGCTGGCCAAACGATTCCGACATCTTCTGGCCCAGAATGCGGGCAAGCACATCGTTGGAGCCGCCGGGGGGCAACGGCACGACAATGTGGATGGGCCGGTTCGGATAGTCCTGCGCCCACGCCAACGGGCTGGCGGCGGCAGTCAATAGGCAAGCTGCGGCGAGCCATGTGCGACGGTCAAATTTCATGCTTGTCTCCTGGAGTTATGGACCAAACCCTTCATCCTAGAGACGACAGCGAAATCATTCAATCTTGAACTTTGAATCAATGTGAACACAGCCTACCCACTGGCATGCAGCAAAGTTCGTCGTCCAGCAAGTTCGCATGCCGCGCAACGCTCAGGCAAGCGGTGCCACTGGCGCGGCAGCCGGCGCCACAAACTTTGCCCGGGGGCGCAAAAGCGTACCGGCGGCGCGTTGTTCCTGAACATGCGCAACCCATCCGGCCAGGCGGCCGAGCACGAACAGTGCGGCCGGCGCCTGCTGCGGCAAGCCCATGGCCCGGGCGAGTACAACCATGGCCAGCTCCTGCCGGGGCATCAATCCCGTCGATGAGCGCATATGGTCGATAAAGCGGAAGATCGCGCGCAACTCGGGGCTCGGGTTTTGCCT
>JAQGNK010000552.1 GCA_028291905.1 Polaromonas sp. | reverse complement strand
CAAGCGCAGCATGATCGCTGGTTTGTTGCTGCTGGGATGCGCGAGCGCACTAGGTGGGCTGGCGCAAGAAACCGCTTGGCTGCTGGCTTCGCGTGCCCTCGAAGGCATCGGATTTTTATGGGTCGTGCTGCCTGGGCCGAGCCTGGTGCGCCAGCTGGTGGTCACGCAACGCCTTAACACGATGCTCGGCGCCTGGAGCGCTTACATGCCGCTGGGTATGTCCCTGGCCTTGCTGTGCGGGCCTTTGGTCATCTATCTTGCTGCGCCTGCCTGGGGTTGGCGGATTTGGTGGTGGTTGCTCTCGGTGCTGGCGGCCGTGCTCGCACTGCTGCTGGCCTTGAAGGTGCCCGCAGATGGGGATTTGCCAAGTCAATCAAACCAGCCGCAAAAGAGCCCGAACCATGACTCGAATAAAAAGATCATCAGCCTGACCTTGCGTTCACCCGC
Source organism: Polaromonas sp. (assembly GCA_028291905.1). GTDB lineage: Bacteria > Pseudomonadota > Gammaproteobacteria > Burkholderiales > Burkholderiaceae_C > Polaromonas. The sequence goes on along the minus strand of JAQGNK010000552.1, from coordinate 4,221 downwards.
TGTCTGGCTGATGGCGCTGACTTTTGCCATGTATTCGGGGCAATGGGCAGCGGTGATCGGTTTCCTGCCATCGATCTACGCGCAGGCTGGGCTGGCCGCCGGCTATAGCGCCTGGCTCACTGCCGGCGTGGCATCAGTCAATATTCTGGGTAACCTGTTGGCGGGTGTTGTGCTTGGTCGCGGTGCGCAGCCATGGGTGCTGATGATGACGGGCTTTTCCGCCATGGCCATCGGCTCAATGCTGGCTTTTGGCATGACGACTCATCCGGTATGGCAATACGCGGGCATGCTGGTATTTTCGTTGATGGGGGGATTGATTCCTGCCACCTTGTTCAGTCAGGCGGTCAAGCTGGCGCCTCGCGCAGACGCCATCTCGACCACCGTAGGATGGATTCAACAATGGTCGGCACTGGGTCAATTTTCTGGACCGCCACTGGTAGCCTGGGTCGCGGTACAGGCTGGAGGCTGGCAATTGACCGGCTGGTTTGCCTCGGCTTGCTGCATTACGGGTGCATGGCTGGCCTGGCAAATTAATCATCTGCGCTCTTCAGAATTCACCACAGTGTAAAAACTCCTATTTTTTGGGCATGATGCTTGCTTCACATCCTGGCATGACATGTTGGCATGGCATTCAGCTTCTTAAATTCCCAGGCAGGTTTAAACTGGCCGTCATACGTTTTTTGACATTTAAAGACATTTGGTCAAAACTTCGCATAGGCAAAATTGTCTTGTCAAACCCTATTACACAAGGGATATATGGCCTTTAATCGTCGCAAGTTACTTGTCAGTGGTCTTTCCGCCAGCGCGGTGATTGCGAGTCCTGGGGTTTGGGGGCAGGCAGCCAAATCCAGCCATAAAGTCGTTCTCGGCCAATCGGTCCCACTGACGGGTGCGGCTGACCAGATCGGTCTGGCTTACTTTAATGGCGCCAAAATCTGTTTTGATGCACTAAATGCCAAAAATGGTGCAAGTGGCTACAAGATTGAAATCAAGGGCCTGGACGATGGCTATGACCCGAAAAGGGCGGCAGCCAATGCCAAGAACCTGATCGGACAAGGTGTAGATGCCTTGTTTGGCTTTGCTGGCACCGCCAGTTGCGATGCCGCCTATGCCGTGGCCAAGCCTGCGGGCACTTTATTCTTCGCGCCTTTTGCCGCTTCGGATGCTTTGCATGATCCTGCGCTTGCCAATGTATTCCATGTTCGCCCGTCCCTGGCCGATGAGGCTTACAAAGTGGCGCGCCATTGTGCAACGCTCAACCAGGACCGCATTGCCGTTTTTGCCGAGGACGATGCCATGGGACGTGCTGGCCTGGCCGCCATCAATCAGGCGCTGGTTGACCTGAAGCGTCCGCCCATCGTGGCCAGCGCCTTGTCGCCAGTCAACAGCGACAAGGTTGAGGCCGCCGTTGCCGAGTTGATAAAGGCTCAGCCGCAGGCCATCATCCAGGTCAGCCTGTTCAATTCCGCTACGGCTTTTATCCGAAAAATGCGCAAGGCCGGTTTCAATGGCCAATTCCTGACCTTTTCAGTCGTCGGAATTGATCCGCTGTTCAGTGCGCTAGGCAAGGAAATTGGTGGCATCGTTATTTCGCAGGTCGTGCCATCGCCGCGTGGAACCAATATTCCCCTTATCAAGGAATACCTTGAGGTGCTGAACCAGACAGACCAGTCACCCAGCTATGAAAGTGTCGAAGGATATATCGCTGCACGCAGCTTCGCCGAGGGTGTGCGCAGAAGTGTTGCCGATGGCGGCACGCCAGATCGAAAAGGCTTGCAGAAAGCGTTTGAGTCGATGACAAATTACGACATGAATGGCTTTCGCATCAACCTGCGTCCTAAAAAATATGAATCTGTTCGCGCCATTGACCTGGTGACCATCACGCCAGATGGCAGGGTTTTGCGCTAAGTCGGTAAGTCGGTAAGTCGGTAAGTTTGAAGCAAAGGCGTGAAAATAGGGACAGGCTAACTCTATGATGAAGCGAACTCCCGGCATTGCACATCATGGCCCGACTACCCCGTCTTACCGTTCCCGGTTACCCTCATCACCTCCTGCAGAGGGGCAATAACCGGCAGCCCATCTTTTCAGCCGTTGCTGATTACCTGATGCTGCTGGCCTTGCTGAATGAAAATGCGCAAAAATTCAGCGTGGCACTGCATGCCTATGTCTTGATGGGCAATCATTTTCATCTGCTCGCCACCCCCGCTACGCCTGACGGCCTGCCCCAAATGATGCAGGCTGTAGGGCGGCGTTATGTGCGGTATTTCAATGACAAGCAGGTCCGTTCGGGCACGCTCTGGGAAGGGCGTTATCGCTCCACGTTGATTGACACTGACCGCTACCTGCTGGCCTGCATGGCCTATATCGACCTCAATCCGGTGCGCGCTGGCCTGGCCAAGGATGCAGCGGCCTACCCCTGGTCCAGCCATGGCCATTATGTCGGCCTGCGTACCGACAGGATGGTGACGCCGCATCCCTTGTTCTGGACTCTGGGCAACACACCTTTTGCCCGTGAAGCAGCTTATGCAGAACGGGTAGCCAATGGAATCAGCACCATTGAGGAACATGAACTGACACATTCGGTTCTGGGCGGCTGGGCACTCGGCAATGATGAATTTGTGGTTAATTTGCAAAAACAGACGACCCGACGCGTCACAAAAAACCAGCCAGGCCGACCTCTTCGCTTGTTAAAAAAAGACTGAATATAAGCCTGCTGCTTGTTTTACAGAGATAGTAAGCTATGGTTTTTGACGTGTCCCCCATTTATAAACAATGCTTGAATCAATTATTTAAATGGAATCCGACCCCAATTAAAAATTTTTCCATGCATGCTGGCATGCACTATGCTAACTAGCTGAAATTTTGAAACCCTCAGGTGGAGCATGTCGCGTCCCTCGACCCGCTTTGCCCTTTATCGACAAGGACTTGCCATGACCACGGCTGCTGAAATCAAGCATTTTGAACAACACGGCTTGTATGCCGGCGCCAATGAACACGATGCCTGCGGCGTCGGTTTTGTCGCGCACATCAAAGGCCACAAGAGCCATCCCATCGTGCTGCAGGCCCTCAAGATTCTTGAAAACCTCGACCATCGGGGCGCGGTGGGCGCGGACAAGCTCATGGGCGACGGCGCCGGTATCCTGATTCAGCTGCCCGACGCGCTGTACCGCGAGGAAATGGCCGGGCAGGGCGTTGCGCTGCCGCCGCCGGGCGAGTATGGCGTGGGCATGGTGTTCCTGCCCAAGGAGCATGCGTCTCGACTGGCCTGCGAGCAGGCGCTGGAGCGCGCGGTCAAGGCCGAAGGTCAGGTGCTGCTGGGCTGGCGCGATGTGCCAGTGAACAAGGACATGCCAATGTCGCCGACCGTGCGCGAGAAAGAACCCATCCTGCGCCAGATATTCATCGGCCGGGGCAATGACGTGATCGTTCAGGACGCGCTGGAACGCAAGCTGTATGTGATCCGCAAAACGGCCAGCGCCGCCATTCAGAACCTGCACCTGACGCACAGCAAGGAATATTACGTTCCCAGCATGTCCAGCCGCACCGTGGTGTACAAGGGCTTGCTGCTGGCCGACCAGGTAGGCACCTATTTCCTGGACCTGACCGATGAGCGCTGCGTTTCGGCGCTCGGTCTGGTGCATCAACGGTTTTCAACCAACACCTTCCCCGAGTGGCCGCTGGCCCACCCATACCGCTATGTCGCGCACAACGGCGAAATCAACACCGTCAAGGGCAACTACAACTGGATGAAGGCGCGTGAAGGCGTGATGTCCTCGCCGGTGCTGGGCGCCGACCTGCAAAAGCTCTACCCGATCAGCTTTGCCGGCCAGTCCGATACCGCCACTTTCGACAACTGCCTCGAATTGCTGACGATGGCGGGCTACCCGATCAGCCAGGCCGTCATGATGATGATTCCCGAGCCGTGGGAGCAGCACACCACCATGGACGAGCGCCGCAAGGCTTTCTACGAATACCATGCGGCCATGATGGAACCCTGGGACGGCCCGGCGTCCATTGTCTTCACCGATGGCCGCCAGATTGGCGCCACGCTGGACCGCAACGGCCTGCGTCCGTCGCGCTATTGCGTGACGGACGACGATCTGGTCATCATGGCGTCCGAGTCAGGCGTGCTGCCCATCCCCGAGCACAAGATCGTGCGCAAATGGCGGCTGCAGCCCGGCAAGATGTTCCTGATCGACCTGGAGCAGGGCCGCATGGTCG
>JAQGNK010000546.1 GCA_028291905.1 Polaromonas sp. | reverse complement strand
GGCAATCACCGGCCCGACCAGGGCAATCAGCAGCGAGATAAAGAACAGCTGGGCATTCATGATGGCTTTCTGTTGTAGTTAGAGCGGAATCACCCTGACTTTCAATCACGGCGTTCAAGGAAATTTGACAAGATTTGCTACTGTATTAATAGCAACCTGTGCATGATTTACCTGCGCTAAAAGCCTGTTTGATGCTGGAAATAAGTTTTTAAGCATCAAAACGAGTGCCCTCTAGCGTGAGCAGGTTCCGGCGTCGCAGCGGGCGCTGGCGGCGCGTTCGGCGGCGCGGCGCACGCTGCCTTCAAACAGCAGGCTGACCAGCCGGCGCGGAATGCGGTGGCGGTTGCGCGCCAGAACTGGATAGCCCCAGTCGGCCAGCGGCCGCAGCACCGGCAGGCGCAGGGCCGCGCTGATCCAGTCCAGTCCGACCGCCCGGTAGGCCAGCTCGAACACCTCGACGCCCTTGATGAGGCGGCCGTCCGCCGTCCGGGCGTGGATCAACGCCAGCAAGTCCTGCATCGTGGCGCCCTCGGGCACATCGGCGAAACCCGGCGCCGACACATCGGCAAAGCGCAGCTGTCCGCCCTGGTTGCGCAGCATCAGGTTGCTCATCTCTGCATAGCACAGTGGGCAGGCCGATTCGTAGTACAGCGTCAGCGGGTAGATGCCAGCCTGCGGCCGGGTGGACTTGAACTGTGCATAGCGCGCATTACCGGGGTTGCCCGGGGTCTTCAAAGCAGTCATGTTTCGCTCCTTTAGAAGTTTCAGTAAAAACAGAAATACAGGCTCAAAAAAATGGCCAGGCGGCCATGCTCAGAAAGTGGGCGGCAGCAACTCCGATGGGTCCATCAGCTTGGCGCTGCTGTCGCTGCGCACGAACTTCTGCACGCTGGCGCCCAGGCGCAGCACTTTTTCAAGCGTGGCGGGCGATAGCCGCAGCATTTCGTCGGCCCACAGGCCCAGCGATTCCATCAGGCGCAGGGTTTCACGCACCCGGTCCTGCGCATCGGCGGATTCGGCGTCAAAGCCGTCCTCCTTCACCAGCCCCTGCAGCATGCGGACGGTGGGGTCGAACTCGCGTTCCTTGCGCTCGCGCACCACAGTGCGAAACAGCTCCCACACATCGCTGGCCGTCTGGTAGTAGTCGCGCCGGTCGCCCAGCATCTGGGTGGTGCGGATCAGGTTCCAGTTCAGCAGCTCCTTCAGGCTGGTGCTGACGTTGGAGCGGGCCACGCCGAGGGTTTCGGCGATTTCCTCGGCATGCAGCGCACGGCCATGAAAAAACAGCAGGGCATGGATTTGCGACACGGTGCGGTTCACGCCCCAGGCCGTGCCCATTTCACCCCAGTGAACAACGAATTTTCGAGCGACGGCAGTGAGTTCCATGACTGCAAATATACGCTTTCATTTATTTCTGTCAAGACAGAAATATTATTTTGACAAGACCAACCCGCTCAAGATCAAGGGCGTGGGCGAGCTGGGCATCAGCGGTGCCGGCGCGGCGCTGGCCAATGCGGTGTTCAATGCCTGCGGCGTGCGCATCCGCTACTACCCGCTGACGCTGGACAAGGTGATCGCCGGACTGCCGCTGCCGGCCTAAGCCGGCTGCCAGGTACGTGAAATGGACGCTGCGTGCTTGCAGGCATGCAAGCCTTGTTTTTAGAATAAAAAATGGCTCTTGTGCAGGCGGTCTATGCGCAAGCAGCTATTGATTCGATAGCAAGCCGGCGGCCAGGCCGCAGCCGTTGCCCGTCAAGCCGATGGTTTCTCAGTAATTCACCGCCAGAGCGCCGGCTTGTTGACCATCAGAAAGAACACCACCGCCATCGCCACGAAGGCCGGATAGCCCAGCCACTCCCACCAGCGGGCATAGCGCCAGTAGAGCGGCGGCAGTCCGGTCTGGCCGGCCACTGCCTGCTGGGTCATGGCCGCCATGCGCAGCTGCAGCCACAGCACCGGCAGCCAGCAGGCGCCGGCCAGCACATACAGCAGCAGCGACAGCGCCAGCCACGGCGTGCTCAGCGGCCAGCCGGCCATCCAGGCCATCAAAAACCCCGACACAGGCTGCACGATGGCCGTGGGCGTGGTGAACCACCAGTCGGCCCGCACCACCAGCCGGCTGATGACGGCCTGCGCCTGCAGGGAGCCGCTGCGGTTGGCGAAGAACATGTAGAACGCCGAGCCCAGGCCGGTGCCGACCATCAGCACGCTGGAGACGATGTGCAGCCATTTGATGACGAGGTAGGTGTTCATTTGAATGGTTTTGAAGGTTGCGGCAGCTGGCTCGCCATGGATTCAAGCATGCCAGCATGTCAGTTATGGGAGCACTGCAAAACACCTGATGGGCCAGGTCGAATTGACATGCGGCTGTAGGAAGGATGAGATGAAGCCTGCACGCCTGGGCAGGCAGGCCGTGGTTCAGGGCGATGCCAGGATGCTTTCAGGCCGATTTTCCATACGGACCGCCAGTCCGGGCAAGAATGTTTGCGGCCGAATAGACTCGGACGGTTTGCTTTAACCACCCCTACCGAGGAAATTTCATGCTGAACCAGGATCAGAAAAACGACTTCAACGCCTTGCTGCCCGGTGAATCCACCGAAGCCGGCGCCAGCCGGCGCACCGCCTTGAAAACAGCCCTGGGTGTGGGCTATGCCGCGGCGGCCCTGCCCATCATGGCGCAAACCGCCATCAAGACCCCGGATACAGGGCTCAAGACCGGCCAGACCACCTACGAGGTCAACGGCTTCAAGGTGCCGGCGTTTTTTGCCGCCCCGGCGGGCAAGACGAATTTGCCGGTGGTGCTGGTGATCCAGGAAATCTTCGGCGTGCATGAGTACATCGCCGACACCGCCCGCCGCTTTGCCAAAGCCGGCTACCTGGCGATTGCGCCCGAGCTGTATGCCCGCCAGGGCGACCCGCGCCAATATCCCGAAACGGCCAAGCTGATGTCCGAAGTGGTTTCCAAGGTGCCCGATGCGCAGGTCATGGCCGACCTGGACGGCGCGGTGAAATGGGCCGGCGCCAACGGCGGCAACCTGCGCAAGGTCGGCATCACCGGCTTTTGCTGGGGCGGGCGCATCACCTGGCTGTACGCCGAGCAGAGCAGGAATGTCAAGGCCGGCGCGGCCTGGTACGGCCGCCTGGTCGGCGCGCCTTCAGAACTGACGCCCAAGCACCCGCTGGACCTGGCCACTGGCCTGAAGGCGCCGGTGCTCGGCCTGTACGGCGGCCAGGATTCCGGTATTCCGCTGACCACCATCAATCAGATGAAGGACGCCCTGGCCGAGGCTGGCAAGCAAGGCAACGCCGCCGCCCGCGCCTCCGAGTTCGTGGTCTACAAGGACGCGCCGCACGCCTTCCATGCCGACTATCGCCCCAGCTACCGCAAGGAAGCGGCGGAAGACGGCTTTGCCCGCGCCCTGGCCTGGTTCAAGGCCCACGGCGTTGCCTGATGCGCTGAATTCCCTGTCAAGGCCTGGCCCGCCGCGCCCGCAAGGCATGCGGCCGATTTTCAGGCGCAGGCCTTGACACGCTGGATAATAGGAAGCAACCCCGGTTTCGGTTTCATGCCGAAGCCGGGGTTTTCACATCTGTCAATCATTCAGGGCTATGGCCCATGCAATACGGGCGCAAGCAGCTATGGTTTTGGTAGCAATCTTATTGGGAACACTGGTGGCCGGCATCGGCAGCGTCTGGCTGGCGGCGCTGCTCAGCTTTGGCTTGCTGGCTCGCTACACCCAGCACATGCTCAGCCTGGCCGCCGGCGCGCTGCTGGCCACGGCCTTCATGCACCTGCTGCCCGAGGCTTTTGAAAGCCAGGCCAGCGCCCATGACCTGTTTGCCGCCTTGCTGGTCGGGCTGGTGTTCTTCTTTCTGCTCGACAAGGCCGAGCTGTGGCACCACGGCCATGAGCACCATGCCGCCGACCCGGCCGCTGGCGACGGCCATGATCACGATCACGCGCATCATGAAGGCCACCACGGCCAGGCCCAGCCATCGGGCGGCTGGGCGGTGCTGGCCGGCGACAGCGTGCATGCCTTCGGCGACGGCATCCTGATCGCGTCCGCCTTCATGGCCGATGTGCGCCTGGGCTTCGTGGCCACCCTGGCGGTGCTGGTGCATGAAGTGCCGCACCACATGGGCGACCTGATCGTGCTGCGCCAAAGCTCCGACAACCGCCGCATCGCGCTCATCAAGGTGTCCCTGGCCGGCGCCGTTACCGCCCTGGGCGGCGTGATCGGCTATGCGCTGGTGGACCAGCTCTACGACTACCTGCCATTTTTTCTCATCATTGCGTCGAGCAGCTTCATCTATGTGGCGCTGGCCGATCTGATTCCGCAGCTGCAAAAGCGCGCCACCCTGCAGGAAACGGCGGCGCAGATCGCCTGGCTGGCCATCGGCATCGGGCTGGTCATGCTGGTCAGCTCGGTGGCGCATGGCCATTGACACCCGCCTCATGCCGTTGCCTGTCAGCCGCAAGCCGACACCGCATAGGGCAGAAAGCCTATAAATAACGGGCCAGCCTGCAGTGATGCTTAGACGATGATTTCAGGGAGCTGCCATGAATACGCTGACACCATGCGATCCTGCCCGCCAAGCCGGCAGTTCAGTCCTGTCTCCGGCTGCCGTCAAGCTGGCGCCAAAACGCGTGGTGCCTGATCCCAGCCGGAAAAAGATTCAGCCCAAGGAGAGAAAGCACGCCATCGTTCCCCCGCCACGCGACCTTGAACGCGACGATGACGAAGACAACGTGATTGGCGAGGTCGAGCGGCCACGTTCCCCGTCTGAAAAACCGCAGGCGCCATGAACCCGGCGCGGCGGCTGGCCGGCGAGATTCATCAAGGTGAATGCCTCCTCAACCTGGCTGCCGCCGCAAGCAGGGTAAATTTTTAAAAGGAAAGATTCCATGCCAGACGAGTCAAAAACCCGCCCTGAAGAAGCGCAGAAAAAATCCGCTCAACCGCCCAGGGTGTCCGAGCAGGGCGGCCATGATGCCCGCGATGAAGAGGATTCCATGGACGGGCTGGCCAACCGCGAACTCGACGAGCAGACCCTGATTGCCCGTCCACCGCTGGGAAACTAGCCGGTCAGCATTTTGGCTGCTTGGCGTGCCGGCCTGTGCTGGCGTGGCAGCAGCCAGGCAGCCGGCTACCGGCAAATCCATGCTTTGGCAGCACGGCAACCATCAACCAGGAGCACCGTATGAACAACCCGCAAGGCGAAGTCGCTTCCAAGCCTGACAGCGCCAGCACCCCGCCGTCGGACCCAGATACCCCACAGGCCGCAAACAGCTATCTCGGTGACGATGTGCCCGGCTTGGTGCCGCCCAGCGGTTTGAACCAGGGCGACACCGGCGTAGCCAGCGACAAGCCCGAGGCCGGAGGCGAACTCGATTTTGACGATGGCGACATGTGGCACCGGGGCAATACCGCGCGCACCGGCGGCACCTGGGACGCGCAGGGCGCTGACAGCGCACCGCTGGGCGCGCCTGCCGAGGTGTTTTCAGAATCCAATCAGCCCAGCGACCAGCAGGACCGGCCTGAAGGCCCTTCAGGCGATGGTGAAACGGCCTGAAGGCCTGCCAACCCGCGCATCAAAGCCAGGTTTCCAGCATGCTGGATCGCTATGAATTAAATAGCCGCCAGCGCATGGTCTGAATGCGCTAGAGGCTGTTTTTCTTGTTATTTTTGCTGTGGCGGGTATTGGGAGCGGCGGACCTGCTGCCGCGTTCAGTCAGGCGGTGCGCATCGGCTCCATGGACTTGCAACCAGCTAGCAGGGTACTGGCCAACAGGGCGGCAAACATACTGGTGGCATACAGGCCCCTGGACCGACAGCAGCCACTTTTACTCAATGTCATCTACGTATAAACGGCTGGAATGCGTTTGTTTTGACCATTCAATAGCTTTTGAGCACGAAAGAGGCTTTTGGCCTAGGCAGATAGTGCGCTGGTAGCTATGAATTAAGTAGCAATAAAATGCTGCTGCCCCAAGCCAGAGGAACGTCGCTCTGGCCGCGAATTCCCGAGCCGCAAACTATTTTCTCCTTCGTTTGCCGGGTTGCGGCGCCAGCGCTGGCGCCCGCACGGGTCTCAGCCTGAGAACGCATTGCTTTTGCTGTCAGCCACAGGCTTACAGCATCAGTGCCTAACGACCTATACATGCTCTTTCGATGCGGCGTGAAGATAGCTTCAACTTTACGATCTCCTGCCAGGAGTGAAAGGTGGCACACCATGAAACACAACCCTGCAGCTTTTTCAGCCTCTGAATTTCCCGCTTTTGCCGACACGCAGGCCGAGCAGTGCCCACCTTACTCGCAATCCCTGCCGCACTACCCGCAGGATGCCGAATCAGACTTTGTGGCCAGCGTGTGGCGTGATTCGACCACCCCTGCCAGTCGCCAGTCCGGGCAGCTTCATCCCCGGCTGGCGCCGTTCCTGGCTTTCCTGGCGACGGTATTTGCCTGCATGGCTGCCGCCGCCACAGTTGCCAGCAATGATCTGCCATTGATGTTGGGAGGATTTTAAAATGAGCCATTCCCCTGACGCACCCGACCGGGGCGTGCCTCTTGGCGATGCCTCACCCGATGAGCAGGTGCATACGCTGCCGGCCGAGCCTTCGCATGTCACCCCGCCAAAGGAGTCCTCTGCGCAGGGATCGGATGCAGTGGCCAGGCCTGCCATCAAAAAACCTGGCAATGAAGAGCCTGAACTGGCGCTGGAGCCCGATTTGCCCACGGATGGGCGGGATGAAATAGGCGAGCAGATGATTCGCGACCTGCCAGCGCGACCTGAACTTTCGGACGCGCCAACACCCCCTGGTTGACAAGCGGAGTACTTCAAATGGCCACCAATCCCAACGTCCCGCCGCCGCAGCCGGTCGAGCCGCTTTCGACTCCGCCGGAACCGGGCGAGGTTCAGACAACGCCAATGCCGATGGTGATGACCGGCAACCTTTGTCAGCAGTCTGGCGCCTTCATCCGTTTTTAATGATTTTGATGGAAATTTCATGAAGCCCGAAACAGCCGCGACGCCTGTCCCGCCTGAATCAGCCCAAGCCGATGTGCTGGGCGAGGCTGCTGTATTGGCGCCGCCAGTCGCGCCAGTGCCGCTTGGCAGCACAACCGGCGGCATTGAACAGGACGGCCACGAAGCTTCCACGCCTGAGCCTGCGGAAGATGAAAACCAGGCTGCTTTTACAGCCAGCCGCAATTTGCCGAATCGGAATCCATGAGGCCGAAACTGGTGAAACCTCGATTTACCTGGAGTTTTTGAATGGATCAAGCGAGGCACTCCTACTCCCTGGTGCTGTTGCCGCTGGCGAATCGCGCTTCCAACTTGGCGCGCGTGTCGGCTTGCATCATGTTTGCGGCTCTGTCACTGGCCGGCTGCGACAAGCGCAGCGAGTCGAGTCCGGGCAGCTCGCCTGCAGCTGTCGGCTCTGGCACCAGCTCAAGCGGCCGCACCGAAGCAGGCAAACCCAGCACCGGAACGGAAGTGGCAACGCCTGCGGCTCCTGATGCGCGTGGCGGCAGCAGCACTGGTGCTGCCGGCGTGGCGCCAGTGCCTGACACTTCCGGCGGTCCTTCTTCAGGCAGCATGTCGCCTGGGGCTTCCAGCAGCGGCGTGGCGTCAACCAGGCCGAGCGAGCCGACCGGCTCTGCCGCCAACACCGGTCCTGGCGGCGGCACGGTGCCGGTCACGCCGCCCCAGGTCAGCACCAATGGCGGCATGCCCGCCAGCGGGCTGGGTAATTCAAGCTCCAGTGGCAATACCAACAGCACGCCTCAAAGCACTACCGGCCAGAAGTAGCCTGCCACGTTAAAAGTCAGGCATTGCTTTGGCCGTTTGCGTAACGCCACCAGATAGCTTTGACTTTGAAACCCGTGCTTCCTGATTTTTCTGCCAGCAATAGTTTGTTGACAGTGTTACACCCCGCTTGCAAGGATTCAGAACTTCCTGAGTGGCGTTTCAACCCATGGCCTACATATAAAACTTCATCAGGTGCCTAGACTCAGATGGAGGATGAAGCCATCCTATTTCTCATCGTGCGCAACCAGATTGTTGCGTCTCGCATGCAAAGGACAATCCCATGAAAGACTTCAAACCCAACACCACCCAGGAGTCCGCTCCAACGCGCGTCAAGCTTGGCGAGCGGCCTGATAATGGTTCAAAAAGCAGCAAGGGCCTGGGTCCCAGTTCTGGCGCTTACAAAGACAATCCGCACAAGCGCATCAGGCTGGCGCGGCATACCTCTTTGAATTCCTGATGCGCTGCTTTTGCCGTCACGGTTTGTGCCAGGCACATTGCTTTGATGTGGCACAGATTTGGCTTTTGCTTTCGTCGCCGCACTATCTGCTGCCATAAAAGGGATGCTGAGCGACGGGTCGAAATCCGCAGAAATGAAAAAGGGCGCCATAGGCGCCCTTTTTCATCAAGGTGCTTGCGCTCACTGGCATTCTCTCCATGCTGCGCTCGCGCATCCGTGCGCCACTAGCTCCTGCAGCGCCTGTACTCGGCATAGCGTACCCGGCTGGAGCGGGGCCTGCATGGGCAGCGCATTCAACCCCTGCAAAGGCCGGGCAGGAGAGGTTTTGAAAGGCACTGTCAGCGCTTGCCGCCTTGGTTGCCACCGCTGGACTGGCCGCCCTTGCGTCCAGCCTCACGCGCTTCCTCAGAGTTGAACTCATGGGCATTTCCGCTCTGGTGTGCGGCCTTGCCCCCTTCGCTGGCGATTTCCCGCTGGCGTTCCGGGTCCATTGCGGCAAAGCCACGCTCGGATTTGCCACCCTTGTTGCTGTCTTTGCTGTCTTTGCTGTCTTTGCTGCCTTGTTTGCTAGAAGCCATGACTAACTGCCTCCTTCAGGAATGACGCGTTGAATGGATTGCTCCAGCCTTGCGTCAGGTTTAAACGTGATAGGCCTGATTGCCTGCCACCTCTTCAATCTAGAAGTAGTACGCAGCAGGTTTTGTCAGAAACTTTGCAGCATGTTGTGTAGGACAAATGCATGAGCCCAATATTTTTCGCTAAAAATCGTATTGGATTTTCATGTGCCAAAAGCCATTGACATGATGGGTGAGTCTGTCGCTTCTGGCTGGCAGGCGGGTCAGCCTGTGTCCAGAAACTCGACATCCCACGCGAAAAATCCCTACATGGCCTTCAGCAGGTGTCTCATGCAGAGGCTGCTTCGGGCGCAGATAAATTGATGCGTGGCTGGCAGTCAGCCGCTCAAAACTTTAAAAGGGAAACTGATATGTACGCACCAACACTGAAATCCGGTACTGCCGCGGCGCTTGCTCTCGTGGCCGCATTGGCATTGGCCGGCTGTGACAGGGCCGGTAATGGCGGATCAGCAGGCTCAACCGGTTCCACTGGCTCATCTTCAACCGGCGCTACAGGTTCTTCCGGTTCTGCAGGCGGCACGGGAACGTCGGGCAGTGCTACGCCAGGCTCTGCCGGTTCCACCGGCGGGAGCACCGGCGCCATGCCGCCCGCCAGCGCCGCCAGCGGCACGGGCGGCTGAGTTTTTCAAGGTCCGCCAGCTTCCTGGCTGGCGAAAGAACATGCATGAAAAAGCGCCATGCCTTAAGAAGGCATGGCGCTTTTTCTGTCTGCGGATTTTCAGGTGACAGCGGCTGGTCAGCCTTGCGCCACCGGGCGGCTGGCGTCGCTGCACCAGTCGCTCCAGCTGCCGGCATAGAGCGCCGTGCGCCCCAGGCCGGCGACTTCCATCGCGATCAGGTTGGGCAGGGCGCTGACGCCGCTGCCGCAATGGTGCACCACGCTGGCTGGGTCGCGCTGGCCCAGCAGGGCTGAAAACTCGGCCTTCAGCTGCTCTGCAGGCTTGAACCTGCCGTCAGGCGTGAGGTTCTGGCTGAACGGCCGGTTGAGCGCGCCTGGAATGTGGCCGGCCACCGGGTCCAGCGGCTCGACTTCGCCCTTGAAGCGTGGTGTGGCGCGGGCATCGACCAGCGTCTGGTCCGGCCGGCCCAACCGGGCGCTGACATTGTCGGCATCCACCAGCGTTGCCAGCGCGGGCTGGACCAGGAAATTGGCCTGGAAATGCGCCGGCTCCTCGCCGCTGTTGATGGCGCCGCCCGCCGCCAGCCAGGCCAGCACTCCCCCGTCCAGCACCGCCACCTTCTCATCGCCGGCCCACTTCAGCAACCACCACAGCCGGCCGCAGTAGTTGGCGCCGTTGCGGTCATAGACCACCGCCTGCATCTCATTGCCCATGCCGACGCCAGAGAGCCAGACCGCGAATTTTTCTCGGTTGGGCAGCGGATGGCGCCCGCCCGAGGCCGGCGCATCGGCCCCGCTAGCCGTCAGCACGCCATGCGCACCAGGCACGCCATGGCGGGCGCTGAGGGCGGTTTCAAGGTCGGCATAGATGGCGCCCGGAATATGCGCGGCCAGGTACTGCTGCTGGCCGGCGTGAGGCTGCATCAGATCGAAGCTGCAGTCGAACACCCGCAGGGGCTGGCCGCTTTTCATCAGTGCCTGGAGTTGTTCAGGCGAAATCAGGGTGGTGTAGTTCATGGGCTTTCCTTTAAGGGCAGGTCAATGTTCTTCGGCGGGCGTGTCCGGGGCTGAGCGGGTTCGCAGCACGGTCGCGGCAATCGCGCTGACGATGATCAGCGCCATGCCGGCCCAGCCGGTCAGGGGAATATCGTCGCCAAACAGAGCCACACTGTAAAGTGCGGCAAACACGATGCCGGCGTACTGCAGGTTGGCCACCATCAGCGTGCTGCCATGGTTTTTGGACATGCCGTAGGCCTTGGTCATCGCCAGCTGGCCGAGCGAGGCCAGGATGCCGATGGGCGCCAGCCACAGCGCGTGCTGCCAGTTCCACGGCGACATGCCCACCACCGTCATGCCCAGCCCGCCTGCCACGCATGTGCCAAGCCCGAAATAAAACACCACCCGTATCTCGGGCTCGCCCATGCGCGAAATCGCCATCACCTGCATGTACGCAAAAGCCGCGCCCAGCCCCGACAGCAGGCCGACCAGGCCGGCAAAGCTCTGGTCCTGGTCCATGGCGGGCCGCAGCAGCATGACCACGCCGGCGAAACTAGCCAAAATGGCGACCACCAGCGGCCCCTGGTTGGGCCCTTTCTTGTCCGGCCTGCCCAGCATCAGCGCGCCGCCGACCAGGAAGGCGGCAATCCAGACGCTGCTCATGTAGTTCAGCGTCATGGCGGTCGCCAGCGGCAAGTGGGCAATCGAGTAGAACCAGCACGACAGCGACACCACGCCGATCACGCTGCGCCAGGCATGCATGCCCGGATACTCGGTGCGCAGCGGCGTGCCGTGCAGCCGCGCATAGATCGCCATGAAGACGATGCTGACCGCGCCCCGGTAGAACACCAGCTCGGCGCTGTTGAAATGTGCTGAGGCGAACTTGACGCACACGCCCATCGAGGCAATCAGGAACGAGGACAGAACCATCCAGAAGGCTTGCATCGGGTGCTTGGGTGAGGATTTATAAGGAAAAAGTGGCTCTAGCGCAGGTGGCGTCTGCGCAAGCAGCTATCAAATGAATAGCGATTGAAGGTGCCGCAGGCCAGCGCTCAGATCATCTGCGTGGTCTTGCTGGCGCCCATCTCGCGCCGGTACCACTCGTGAAAGTGCTGCATGCCGTCTTCCATCGGGCTTTGGTAGGGGCCGAACTCGTTGTCGCCGCGCAGCATCAGCGCCTTGCGGCCGGCGTCCATGCGCAGTCCGATCTCGTCGTCCTCGACGCAGGTTTCCATGTAGGCGGCCTGCTGTGCCTCGATGAACTCGCGCTCGAAGGCGCAGATTTCCTCGGGGTAGAAAAACTCCACCACGTTGAGCGTCTTGTCCGGCCCCTGCGGATGCAGCGAGCTGACCACCAGCGTGTGCGGATACCACTCGATCATGATGTGCGGGTAGCAGGTCAGCCAGATTGCGCCGTACTTGGGCGGCTGGCCCTCGCGGTATTGCAGCACCACGTCATGCCAGAGCTTGTACACATCGGTGCCGGGCTTGCCCAGCTTTTCGGACACGCCTACGGTCTGCACCGAATAGGTGGGCGCCAGCTCCCAGCTCAGGTCGTCAGTGGTGACGAAGCCGCCCAGGCCGGGGTGGAAGGGGCCGACGTGGTAGTCCTCCAGATAGACCTCGATGAAGGTCTTCCAGTTGTAGTTGCATTCGTGGATATGCACCTTGTCGAGCTGGTAGCCCGAGAAGTCCAGGTCGGCCATGGCGCCCAGCGGGGCCATCTCGGCGGCGATGTCGCGGCCGTTGTCCTCGAACACCAAGCCGTTCCAGGTGGTGGTCTTGTAGCGGTTCAG
The DNA here is from genome assembly GCA_028291905.1 of Polaromonas sp. Lineage (GTDB taxonomy): Bacteria > Pseudomonadota > Gammaproteobacteria > Burkholderiales > Burkholderiaceae_C > Polaromonas. Next base: position 71 of record JAQGNK010000546.1, on the reverse strand, counting down.
GTTCAGGCAGGGATCGACCTCGAAATGCGGCGCGCCCATCAGCTCGCCCGAGGTGTTGTAGGTCCAGCGGT
>JAQGNK010000539.1 GCA_028291905.1 Polaromonas sp. | reverse complement strand
CCCGGCTGCCTGGGTCCCCTTCGCTTCGCTACGGGGCGACCTGCGCTGCCCCGAAAAAACGGGGGTCAAGCTCAAACTCGCTCCACTGCGTTGCGCTCAGACAATCGCTCGCCCTGATCCCGTTTTTCCGGGTCATCACAGGCCCAGTCAGAACGGGACAATCGGGGATTGAAGTCCAAACAGCCAAACAGCCGTAGATAACCACGTTCGACTCCTCGCAACCAGACTGGTAGAGCGCTACGAATTCAATAGCTGCTGGCGCATGTACTACCTGCGCCAGAGCCACTTTTGATACATAAACAGCGCATTGCCTCTGTCGCTGTCTTGTTTCTTATCCTGCTGACGTGCGGCTGTTTGGACCAGCAGACAACTTTTGAGCATAAAAAAGGCTTCTGGCGCATGTAGTATCTTCGCCAGCAGCTATGAATTCAGTAGCAATTAAATTGCTGGTGTTGCAAGCCGGAAGGATGTCGCTCTAGCGGAAGGTTGGCATGCAGCCTCCCCGAATCCGTTTCCGTTCCCGCCAATCCCGTTCTGTCTGTGCCTGTGATGAGCGCAAAAAACGGGATCAGGGCCGCGCGCTGTTTGAGCGCAACGCAGTGGAGCGAGTTTGCGCGGACCCCCGTTTTTTGCGCTCAGCACAGGTTGCCCGTAGCGAAGCGAAGGGTCACGGACAGCCGGGTCGCCTTTCTTTTGCTTACTTTTCTTTGGCGAAGCAAAGAAAAGTGAGTAGCCGCCGGGCTACCCCCGGCCAGCAGGCCTCAGCAGAGAAAACAAGACGAGCAACAAACTCCAAAGCCCCCAAAGCCGCTACGTTTTAAATAGCTGCTAGCGCAGGCAAACACTGCACAAAACCAGGATTCAATCAAAAATCAAGAAAAAAATCAGCCCATCGACCGCTAGCAAGCCAGCCAGCAGCGCAGTCAAGCCGCCTACGCAGCCGCCAGCGGCAGGCTGATCCGCACGCACAGCCCATGCGGCCGCACCGCCAGCGCCACCGCGCTGCCCCCATGGCGCAGCGCGATCTCGGCCACGATGGACAGCCCCAGCCCGCAGCCGCCGGGCAGCTCGCTCGCCCGCCAGAAGCGCTCGAACACCTGCGGCAAATCGGCTTCGCTGGCCAGGCCAGGCCCGTTGTCCTCCACCTCCAGCACCGCCTCGCCGGCCAGCCGCAGCGCCCGCACCGTCACGCTGGCGCCCCGGCCGGCGTAGTGCAGGGCGTTGTCGATCAGGTTGCTCAGGGCTTCGCGCAGCAGCAGCTGCTCGCCCTGCACCGCCAGCCGGTCCTCGCCCTCGAACCCCAGGTCGATGTCGGCGGCAATCGCGCGCGGCGTCCATTCCCGCGCCACGTCCCGCGCCAGGCACGCCAGGTCGAGCGGGCGCAGGGTGATGTCGGCATCGGTGCGCGCCAGCGACAGCAGCTGGTGCACCAGGTGGGCGCTGCGCTGGGCGCCGGCATGCACCTTGGCCAGCCGCTCCCGCAGCGCCTCGGTGTCGCGCTCTTTCAGCGCCAGCTCGGTCTGGCTGATCAGCCCGGCCAGCGGCGTGCGCAGCTGGTGCGCAGCGTCGTTCAGGAACTGCTTTTCATGCCGCACGCTGTGCCGCACCGCTGCCAGCATCTGGTTGAGCGCGCCGGTCAGCGAATGCACCTCCTGCGGCGCCTCGGCCAGCTCGATGGGCGACAGCGCGCTCAGGCTGCGCTGAGTACGGTCGCCGAGCAGGGATTCGAGCCGCTTGAGCGGCTGCAGGCCGCGCCGCACGCCGCTGTAGACCGCCAGCCCGAGCAGCAGGCCCAGCACCACCAGCGGCCCCAGGATGTCGGCCACCAGCTCCCTGGCAAAGCGCTGCTGCACCGCCAGGCTCTTGGCCACCTGCACCCGCAGCCGCTGGGGCGCCTCGGCGTCGCCGTAGTTCAACTCCAGCAGCGCCACCCGCACCGGCTTGCCGTCCAGCTGCGCCTGGTAGATCAGGGTGTCGCCCGCCGGCAGCTCCGGCCCTGGCGGCGGCGCCGGCAGCCGGCTGTTGCCCAGCACGAACTGGCCCGGCGGCGATGACACCATGTAGCTCACCCGGTCCAGCGGGTCCTGCTCGATGATGTCCTGCGCCGCGCGCGGAAAATCCACCAGCAGCCCCGAGCCCATCGGCTTGACCTGGCGCGCCAGCGAGCGCACCGACTGGGTCAGCGACTGGTCGATGCCTTTTTCTGCATAGCCCAGCGCCGTGCGGTAGGCCAGCAGCCCGCCGGCCAGCCACAGCACCAGCTGCGGCAGCAGCAGCCACAGCAGCAGCTGGCGCTGGAGCGACAAGCCGGGCGCCGGGCCGGGGTGGGGCCGGGGCGGCGCCGGCAGGGTCATGCGCCGGGGGCTTCGAGCAGGTAGCCCAGCCCGCGCACATTGCGGATGTTCAAGCTGGAGCCGGCGAGCTTGCGGCGCAGCCGGTGAACATAGACTTCAAGCGCATTCGAGCCAATCGCCCCGCCCTCGGCCGGCTCGGCCTGCCAGGCGCCCAGCACCGCTTCGCGGCTGACGACCTGGCCGGCATGCGACACCAGCAGCGACAGCAGCGCCCATTCGCGCTGCGTCAGCTCCAGCGGCTCGTCGCCCAGCCAGGCCAGCGGCTGCAGCGGGTCGATCCGCAGCCGGCCCGCGCTGCCCGCGGGCAGTTCCAGCGAGCCGCCAAACGCCGGCAGGCGGGCGCGCCGCAGCATGGCGCCCAGGCGCGCCTCCAGCTCGTCGATGCTGAAGGGCTTGGTCAGGTAGTCGTCGGCGCCGGCGTTCAGGCCCTGCACCCGGTCTTCCACGCCGTCCCGGGCCGTCAGGATCAGCACCGGCAGGGCGTTCAGCCGCAGCCGTATCGACCGCAGCACCTCCATGCCGCTGACCAGCGGCAGCCCCAGGTCCAGAATCACGCCGTCAAACCGGCTGGCCTCCAGCAGCGCCAGTGCCGCCCGGCCGTCGGCCGCCGTGGCGACGCTGTGGCCGGCCTGGCGCAGCAGCGTGCCCAGGCCGTCGCGCAGCAAGTCATCGTCTTCGGCAATCAGCAGGTGGGGCATGGCCGGCGCCTTGAAAAATCGATCTGCCCGTCAGCTCGCGGCAAGCGGCTCAAGGCAGGTCCTTGTACGGCTCGGGCACCGCCGCGTCGCGCGGGCCGACCTGGCTCAGCCGGCTCCTGAGCGACTGCGGCTGTCCGCTCAGCAGGGCGGCATAGCTGGTGGTGTTGGAGAGCACTTTTTTCACATAGTCGCGGGTTTCGGCGAAAGGCACGTTCTCGGCCCAGATGGCCGCGTCCAGCGTCGGGCTGCCCGGCTGGCCGCGCCAGATGCGGGGTCGGCCCGGCCCGGCGTTGTAGGCGGCGGCGGCCATCGGCATCGAGCCGCCCAGGTCGTCGAGCGCCAGCTTGAGGTAGGCGGTGCCGATGGTGATGTTGGTGTCGCGGTCATTGATCTGGTCGGGCGTGAAGCCTTCCAGGCCGATCTTGTTGGCGGTCCAGCGGGCCGTCGCCGGCATCACCTGCATCAGGCCGGAGGCGCCGACGCCGGAGCGGGCGTCCATGATGAAGCGGCTTTCCTGCCGGATCAGGCCATAGACATACGACGGGTCCAGGCTGATGGCCCGGCTGCGCCTGACCACCGTGTCGCGGAAGGGCATCGGGAAGCGCTGCTCGAAATCGACCATGGTGGAGGTGCGCTCGCTGGTGTTGATGCAGCGGTCCCAGATTTGCCGGTCGCAGGCGAACTGGGCCGCGGCCAGCAGGTCGCGCTCGCCCATGCCGCTTTTCTGGTGCAGGTTGGTGGCGTAGTTCCACTCGCGCACGCCTTCCGGGCGCAGGCCGATCATGATGGCGTAGGCGGCGCGGTTCAAGGCCGGGTTGAGCCGGGCCGCTTCTTTTTCGGCGGTGGTCAGCGGCTCGGGCCGGGGCGGCACCGAGATTTTCTGGCCCAGGTCTTCGAGCGCCAGCTGCTCGTAAAAACCGCGCACCGAGGCAATCGACTGCAGCAGCGCCAGCGCTTCGGCGCGCTGGGGCGCCATGGCGGTGATAGGCGCGGCGCCCTGGGCTGCGGCAGAGCCATCTGGCGGCGCTGTCGCCAGCAGGGCGCGGGCGCGCCAGTACACCCAGGTCGGGTCCTTGCGGGCGTCTTCGCTCATCGCATTGACGGCCGTGGCGACCAGCGGCCAGCTGGGCTGGTTGCCGGCGCGCAGGGCGGCGCGCGCCTTCCAGGCCAGCATGTCGTCGGTCAGGTCGGTGTCCTTGGTCACCCGGGCGTAATACTGCAGCGCGGCGCTGGCCGGCTGGGTGCCCATGCGGCTGGCGGTCTGCTTGCCGATCAGGCCCCAGAGCCAGTTGCGCTCCTCGGCGGTCAGCTGCAGCGCCCATTTGCTGTCGAGCTGGAAAGCGGCGCCTTCGGAGTCGCTGATGGCCAGCTTGATGAGCGCCAGCGTGATGACTTCCTTGCGCACCGTGCGCACCGCCAGGTATTTGGTGGACAGGAACTTGATCGGGCTGGCGTTCAGCTCGGCGACCATGCCCAGGGCTTCGGGCGCCACGATGGTGACTGCGTCGCTGGCGGCGCGGGGCCGGTTGGCCTCCAGCGCCAGCCGGGCCTTTTGCCAGACATCGAGCGGCGTCAGGTTCTTGGCGCCCACCATGCGCTCGGCGGCGGCGGTGCAGCCGTCGTCGGCCTCGCGCTGCGCATACCAGTTCTTGCGCACCTCGTCGGCCAGGCGGGCACCCTCCGTCGGGTTTTTCAGGTGCTCGATCAGCAGCGCGTAGCAGCGCACCTCGCGGTCGTCGTTCATGCGGTAGTTCGGGTATTCGGCGGCAAACGACACCCAGTCGCGGCGCTGGCCGAGCAGCAGCAGCCAGTCGGCGCGCAGCCGGTCTTCCTGGTAGCTGCCGGCGTAGCGCGCCATGAAGCTCTGCACCTCCTGCGCACTGGCCTCGCCCAGCCGGGCCTTGAGTTCCCAGTAGGCGGCCCAGGGTTCGAGCCCATGGCCACGGGCTTGCGGCAGCAGCTGGGCCAGGCGGCTCTTGTCACCGCGCTTGAAGGCCTTGTTCATCTCCACGATCAGGCTGTCACCGGCAGGATTGGCGCCCGGCGACTGGGCGGTGGAAGGGCTCTGGGCGCACGCAGGCAAGGCCAGCACGCCTGACAGGACCGCGCTGAAAAGAAATTTGTATAGCATCTAGGGATTATGGACAAATTAAGCACCCGAAAAGCACTGGTTCAATCACGCCTTGACATGCCCGACCGGCTGGCCAGGGCCGACTTGCTGCAGCAGGTGATGCGCATCTGGCTGGTCGGCTCGCCGCACACCGTGATTGGCGCCTACTGGCCGATCAAGGGCGAGTTCGACCCGCTGCCCGCGCTCTACCGCTGGCAGGAAGACGCGGTGCTGAGCCCGGAATTCCAGGAGAATGTGTCGCTGGAGCAGGCAGGGCATGCGCAGCTAGCTACCGAAAGCATAGCGGGCCGGTCGCCGCGCAAGATCGGCCTGCCGGTGGTCAACAAGCTGCACAAGACGCTGACCTTCCATGCCTGGTACCCCGGCTGCCCGATGGAGGAGGACGCCTACGGCATCCCCAAGCCCAAGGACACCGAAATCATCGTGCCGACGCTGCTGTTCGTGCCCTGCGTCGGCTACGGGCCGGGCGGCTACCGGCTCGGCTACGGCGGCGGTTTCTATGACCGCACGCTGGCCACGCTGGCGCCGCGTCCGGTCACCGTGGGCGTCGGCTTCAGCCACGGCTGGCTGCCCGACCTGGAGCCCGAGCCGCACGACATCCCGCTCGACGTGCTGCTCAACGACAACGGCGTGGCCTGGCCGGTCTGAGCCTGGCGGCGTGGGTTGAGTCGCCCAGGCCCGAAGCCCGGCAGCTTGAGGTCTAGACGCGCGGCTTGTAGGCCACCACGTCGATCTCGACGCGCGCATCGACCATCAGCCGCGCCTCGGTCGTCGAGCGCGCAGGCTTGCCGGCACCGAAATAGCTCATGTACACGCGGTTGAAGCTGCCGAAGTCCCGCGCATCCTGCAGCCACACCGTGGTCTTGCACACATCGTCCAGCGTGCAGCCGGCCAGCGCCAGGGCGGCGGAGATGTTTTTCATGACCTGCCGGGTCTGCACTTCAATGCCGCCCGGCACGATCTCGCCGTTTTCGTCGCCGGGCACCTGGCCGGACACATAGACAAAGTCGCCAGCGCGCACGGCGGGTGAAAACGGGCGAGGCTGGTGGTCGGACGCGAGGGGCGGATTGCCCAGGTATTCGAGTGCGGACATGATGAAAAACTCCGGGTTGAAGGAAAAACGGGCTGGCCACGGGTGTGGTGCGTCAAACACCAGACTGGTGCATATGATGAATCCAGAATGCCCCAAGTTCATCCAGATATTCACTAAATATGAAAAATATTTTCATATTTATTTGAATTACCTAGGGTTGATACTGATTTTCGGCCAAATTTATTGGCATATTCTTTGCAACTTGAAAATTACTTTCAATTTCAAGGAATGGTCATGATGCAGAAAATCTGGTTCAGCCGGCGTAAGGCCCTCACTCTGGCGCTGATGATGGGGGGTGGCGTGGCGCTCCTGCCAGGCGTGTCGCAAGCGCAGGCCCTTTCAAAATCGGCGCTCAACCTGGCCATGATCGCCGAGCCGCAAACGCTGGACCCGATGGCCTCGCCCACCGACCTGGTGGCAACGATCATGCAGCACGTGTACGAGCCGCTGTTCACCTTTGACGCCAGCTGGAAAATCGTGCCGATGCTGGCCGAAAGCCTGCCCAAGGTGTCGGCCGACGGCAAGCGCTACAGCATCACGCTGCGCAAGGGCGTGCCGCTGCACAACGGCCGCGAGATGAATGCCGAGGACGTGGTGGCCAGCCTCAAGCGCTGGATGGAGGTGTCGCCGCGCGGCAAGGCGCTGTCCAAAGAGGTCGCAGACCTGTCCGCCAATGGCAGCCATGGCGTCGAGATCACGCTGAAAACCCCTTATGCGCCGCTGCTGCCGCAGTTGGCGATGCCCTCGGGCATGGCGGCCATCATGGCGAAAGAGTCGATGGCCACGCCGCTCAAGGAATTCGTCGGCACCGGCCCCTACAGGTTCAAGGAGCGCCGGCCCGATCAGTATGTGCTGCTGACGCGTTTCGAGCAGTACGCCGCCCGAACCGAAGCGGCCAGCGGCTACGGCGGCAAAAAAGTCGCCGTGGCCGAAGAGCTGCGCTTCATTCCCGTGCCAAATGCCAACACCCGCGTCGAAGGCGCGCTGGCCGGCCAGTACCATTTTGCGGATTTGCTGCCGACCGAGGCGCTGGGCCGGCTTGAAAAAGCCGGCGGCAAAACCGTGCCGATCCTGACGCCATCCTTCGGTTTTCCGTACTTCGTGTTCAACACCAAGGAGGGCGTGATGGCCTCGCTGCCGGTGCGCAAGGCGGTGCAGACGAGTTTCGGCGAAGGCGAAATGCTGGCCGCCGGCTTTGGCGACACCCGTTTCTTCACTGCCGAGGCCAACCATTTTCCCAAGGGCACGCCGTTCTACTCGACCGCCGGGTCGGCGCTGTACAACGAGCGCGACAAGGAAAAAGCCAAAGGCCAGGCCGCCGCCGCGGGCTACAAGGGCGAGACCATCCGCATCCTGACCAGCCGCCAGTACGACTTTCACTACAACATGGCGCTGATCATGGCCGAGCAGCTCAAGCGCGCCGGCTTCAAGGCCGAGCTGAACGTGGTGGACTGGGCCACGCTGGTGCAGCGCCGCGGGGACTCGAAACTCTGGGACATCTACATCACCCATTCGGGCCAGTTCCCCGAGCCGATGCTGTCGCCGCCGCAACTGGGCGATGGCGCGCCGGGCTGGTGGAGCTCGCCGGCCAAACAGGCCGCGCTGTCGGCGCTGAACCAGGAAACCAACCCCGCCAAGCGCGGCGCCTTGTGGGGCGCGGTGCAGCAGGTGGTGTACGACGAGGTGCCCTACATCAATGCCGGCAAATTCAACAGCCTGTCGGCCAAGTCGCCAGCATTGCAAGGTTATGTACCTGCAAGCTGGCCCTTCTTCTGGAACACTGGACTGAAGAATTAGCCCCCACGCTCCCCACTGCGTCTGGTTCGCTGCCCCCCGAGGGGGCCGCTGCGCCTGCGGACCGGCGAAGCCGGTTCCGCGGCCCTGGCTGGTGTGGCGCTTCCCCACGCTTGTCGTTTTGCGTACCAGGACGGCATCATTTTGGCTTTCAGGCACGGTGTTCAAAGTGCCTGGAATTTTGCTACTGAATTTATAGCTATTCACGCATGCACCGTCTGCGCCAGAGGGAGATTTGATGTTAAAAAATTTGTTTGCTGGTCAAGACGAAGGCGCGCCAGGGGCCGCCAGCCTGCGGCCCGGCAAAGCCGCCTTCGTGGTTCGACCGGCATCCTGAAGCCCGCAACCGGGCCACTGGTAGATCGATGAAAAATAACCTTGCGATGAAAACACTGTCATGACCCGTTATCTGTTGTCGCGCCTTATGGGCATGCTGGTTGTCATGGCGCTCGTGGCGGTGATTGTTTTTTTGCTGACCCGCGCCGCGTCGGGCGACCCGATCACGGTGCTGCTGGGCGACCAGGCCACCGCCGAGGACATCGTTCGCGTGCAAAAGCAGTACGGCCTGGACAAGCCGCTCCTGGTGCAGTTCGCCTACTGGTCCAAGGAACTGGCGCACGG
>JAQGNK010000506.1 GCA_028291905.1 Polaromonas sp. | reverse complement strand
CGACGACCAGGCTGCTGAAGCTTACCAGCGAGCATGCGCCGAGGGCGATCGCATGCTTCTTGCGGGTGCTCCATGCCTTGCCCGGGATGAGCGCGAGGCGCGTCAGCGCCACCCGCGCGCCGAACAGCAGCAGCGCCATCAGCACGACCTGCCAGTGCAGCACCTGCTGCAGCTGGACCAGCGCCGCCGAGGTCATGAACAGCAGCGCATAGCCGATATCCTGGATCGTCTTGAGCTGGGCCTGGAACACGTTTTCGCGCTTTTCGGCATTCCGCAGCAGCAGACCCATCAGCAACAGGGAGAGCAGGGCGCTCGAGGAAGTCACCGAGCACAGCCCCAGGTCCAGCATCAGCGTCGCCAGCAGGATGCCGGGGCGCACGTTGGCCTGCGCCCGCGAGACCCGCGAGGCCAGCTTGTACACGCCGTAGCACAGCAGTGCGATGGCCGCGCCCAGCAGCAGCTTGCCGCCCTGGAGCAGCAGCTGGTCGGCGAAGGGCAGCTCTTCGGTGACGCCATGGCTGCGCAGCCAGGACAGCGAGACCGACAGCGCCAGCAGCGCGATCAGGTGGCTCAGGCCGACGGAATTGGCGGCGGCATAGGTCGCGACCCCGGTGGCATCGTGGTCCGACACCATCGAGGTGAACACCACCGGATTGATGGCGATCAGGATCGAGGCGATGAAGGCCGCTTCGCTCCAGGCCAGGCCGAACAGGACCAGCAGCGCCATGGCGCCGGCGCCGCGCAGCAGGCAGCCGAGCACCAGCGCCAGGCCCTGGGCGCGGCTGCGCCACAGCCAGGCCAGGTCCATCTTGCGCCCGGCTTCGAACAGGACCAGGGCCGACGCGGCGTTGAGCAGCTCCTGGAAATAGTTCAGCAGCGGGCCGTCGACCAGGCCGAAGCCGCTCACGCCTGATATCAGCCCGGCGGCAACGGCGCCGTACAGGCGCGGCACGCCGCGCCGCTGCAGCAGCACGCCGAACATCTGCGACAGCAGCAGGCCGGCGCCGATGATGGCCAGCGGCGAAAACAGAAACAGGGGCAGGGTGGACAGATCATTCATAAGCGGCCGCCCACTGCACCGCGATCGCCGCCAGTTCGCGCTCGACGGCCTGGCGCGCCTGCCACAAGACCGCGGCATCGTTCTGCCCGCGCGGCAGCCGGATGCCGGCCCGCAGCCGCAGCGTCGCCGTATCGTCTTTGGCGGGCATCCAGAGCTGGCTGTTCAGGGACGTGCCCTCGACCCAGGTGGCGAGGAACTTGGCGCCGCTGGGCAGGTTCGCGGGCATGTCCAGCATCTTGAACTGGGTCAGCCATTTCGCGTCCGGGTGCTGCCTGCTCAGCTGCAGGTGCATGGCGGCGCGCTGTTCCAGCCGGCTGTCGTTCGGGCTATACGACAGGGGCAGCTTCGACTGGCCCGGCAGCGGGTTGCCGACCTGCAGGCACAGGCGGCCCGCCGTTTCCAGGCGCAGGCCCTCCAGGCCGAACTCGCCCGGCCGCGCGCCGAGCACGCGGCGCTGCTCCGGCTGCATCCTCCCCGCATCGGGCTGGGCGGCGCCGGCCGTTTCCGCCTGGCGCCGGGCGGCCGCTTCCACCAGCAAGTTCCAGCGTCCTTCCTGCCAGCGCCGGGTCGCGGGGCGCGGGTTCGGATTCCAGCGCCATTCGGTGGCCTGCCATTGTCCATCGCGGCCGCGCTCGAGCAGCAGCAAGCGTTGTTCGCCGCTGGCACTAAATTGCAGGGTCCGTGCGCTCCAGCGCCGGTCCCAGACGCTGCGCAGGGTCGTGGGCGGCAGGGCGGCCTGGGCCTGGTTCCACCAGCGCGCCTGCGGGCTGAGGCAGGACAAAGGCCCGCCATCGCTCCAGCGCCAGCTCTGTTTGCGCAAGCGGTTCTGCCAGGCGCACGCGGCCTCGCCGTCCGCCGCGCGCGGCTGAGCACCGGCAGCCGCCTGGCAAGTCCAGGGATCCTGCTGCGCAAGTGCACGGAAGTCGGCAACCGGGTCGGGACGTGCCGGCGCGGCGCGGTGGGAGGCCGGCGCCGCCTGCACCGGCGCCGGCGCCAGCAGGACCAGGGCAAGGCCGGCAGGGGCAAGCAGGCGTTTCGCCCTCAAAAAATGTCGTTTTTTCAATGTAAATGCTGGGAAGATGGGCTCGGCCAGACATCTGGCGAGCAGGGCCGTTGCAATCGTATGGAGAAACACTTAGCGAATACTTAGCGAGCGCGGCAGGGGCATGGTGGTCCTCCAAGGGGGGGCGGCTGCGCACTTGAAAAGGGCGCCGCAAACTGCCTTAGCGATTACAATGTCAAATCACTTGTTTCCTGACAGACATGCCGAATCCGATCTTCTCCCGTCCGAGCAATCCCTTTGCCGGGGCCGCCGTGGCCGTACTGACGGCCTTGCTGGCCGTCTGCACGGCCACTGCCGCCCCGGCTGCGGTGCCGGCGCCGGTGCGCATTGGGCTGGACGCCGAATTCGGCCTCGATAACAGTACCTCGGCCCAGGCAGTGGAACTCGGCCTGCGCAGCGCCATCGGCGAGATCAACCGTGCCGGCGGCGTGCTGGGCGGCAGGCCGGTCGAACTCGTGACCAAGGACCATCGGTCGATCCCGGCGCGCGGCATCCGCAAGATCGAAGAGTTCGCGCGCATGCCCGCCCTGGTCGCCGTGTTCGGCGGCCGGTTCAGCCCGGTGAT
>JAQGNK010000495.1 GCA_028291905.1 Polaromonas sp. | reverse complement strand
ACTGCTGCCCGGCAACCAGCCCCAACGCCGTTTCAGCCAGAGCCGCGCCGTCGCGCTCGATATGGAAAGCGCAACCATCGCGGCCAACGGATTTCGGTTCCGCGTGCCGTACGGGACCTTGCTGTGCGTGAGCGACAAGCCGCTGCACGGCGAGATCAAGCTGCCCGGCATGGCGAACCAGTTCTACCGCGACCGGGTGGACCAGCATTTACGCATCGGCATGCGGGCGGTGGAGCTGCTGCGGGCCGAAGGCACGACCCAGCTGCACAGCCGCAAGCTGCGCAGCTTCTCGGAAGTGGCGTTTCAGTAAAGAGCCGTTGCTCGCGGCGAACTCCGAATAATTTTTACCTGGCGATTTAAAAAATCTTGCAAAAATCAGCGCTGGGTTTTATATTTACTTTACCAATTGGTAAAGTATTATCCATTCAGTACAAAATTTTTGAGAGCCAACCGTGATGACGCTGCGCCCGCCCCTTCCTCCTTTCACTCACGAAAGCGCCACCAAAAAGGTGCGCCTTGCCGAAAACGGTTGGAATACCCGTAACCCCGAAGAAGTAGCCCTGGCCTACACCGAGGACAGCCGCTGGCGCAATCGCGCCGAGTTTGTCCGGGGCCGCGAAGCCATCGTCGGGCTGTTGACACGAAAATGGGCACGCGAGCTGGACTATCGCCTCATCAAGGAACTCTGGGCCTTTGACGGCAATCGCATTGCCGTGCGTTTTGCCTATGAATACCATGACGATTCCGGCCAGTGGCATCGCGCCTACGGCAATGAAAACTGGGAATTCGCGGCTGATGGCCTGATGCAGCACCGGCACGCCAGCATCAATGAAGCACCGATCCAGCCGGAAGAGCGTAAATTCTTCTGGGACATGAACGCCCCGCGCCCCGCTGACCACCCCGGATTGAGCGATTTCGGTTTCTGACCACCGACGAGCGAGAAAAGAACATGGCACGGCTGGTTTCGGAGCGAAAAGACGTGATTCCCAAGCTGGCGGAAGTCTTTAGAAACTTTGGCTTCGAGGGTGCCAGCCTGGCTCGCCTCTGCGAAGGCACGCAGCTCGGCAAGGGCAGCATTTACCATTTTTTTCCCGGCGGCAAGGACGAGATGGCGGACGCGGTGCTGGCCGACATCGATGACTGGTTCCGGGCTCATGTTTTCCAGCCTCTACGTGCCGACGAGAGCGGGAGCAAAGGAGTGGAGGCGATGCTCACCGAGGTGAACCGATATTTTCTTTCAGGCGAAAAAGTCTGCCTTGTCGGCCTGTTTGCGCTGGGCAACGAGCGCGACCGTTTCGGCGGAAGGGTTCAGGCCTATTTCGCGGAATGGACCCATGCGCTGGGCGTGGCGCTGGGGCGTGGCGGCAGGGACGCGTCCAGCGCTCGCGCCCTGGCCGTGGAAGCCGTCAGCGCAATTCAGGGCGCACTGGTGCTGGCCCGGGCACTTGGCCAGCCTGACGTTTTTACAAGCGCCATCGAGCGGCTGCGCGAGCGGCTGGTGTTTCAGTAAAAATTGCATGCGCTGTGATGCGCTGTGAAGCGACCGCTTGATGTTCGGTGCGCATGGCTGAGTCCTTGGTTAAAAATCTCCAGCGCGCTCTTCAGCGCTCAAGAGGATTTCAACCGCCGGGCTTGAGCACCTTCGCCACCGGATGGTGCCGCAGCCGGAACGCATCGGGCATGCCGGAGCCCAGCAGCGGGCGCAGGTACATCCTGAAGGCGTCGGTGACATCGGTGCCGCCGGCGGTGATGAACTCGTCCTCCATCACCCGCGTCTTGCCGGCTACGGCACTAAGGGGCAGCAGCTCGTAATCGACCGAATAAAACCCGGTGCGCTTGATCGCCACCGAGCCGTCCTGCGCGCCCCACATGGCGAACTGCACCGCCTTTTCGCCCACCTCCCGGGCTTCGCGCTGGTCCACGTCGGACACGCAGCCGATGAAGGAGCGCTGCAGGTAGCCAAAGGTGTCGCCGCGCACCCGCTTGATGCCGAGCTTGGACTTGATTTCCCCGCACAGCAGGTCGGCCAGCGCGCCGTTGCCCGACAGCTGCACGTTGCCGTGCGCGTCGTGCTCCATCTCCTTGGCGAGCAGGCTGGCAATCGGCGCGCCCGACGCATCGTGGATGCCTTCAGACACGGCGATCACGCAGCGGCTGAAACGGGCATAGGTTTCCTTCACATCCGCCAGGAATTGCTCCAGCACGAAGGTGCGCTCGGGCAGGTAGATCAGGTGCGGGCCGTCGTCGGGAAACTTCTTGCCCAGCGCCGAGGCCGCCGTCAAAAAGCCGGCATGGCGGCCCATCACCACGCCTACATAGACGCCGGGCAGCGCCGCGTTGTCCAGGTTGGCGCCGGCGAAGGCCTGCGCCACGAAGCGGGCGGCAGAAGGAAAGCCGGGCGTGTGGTCGTTGCCCACCAGGTCGTTGTCGATGGTTTTCGGGATGTGCAGGCAGCGAAGCGGGTAGCCGGCCTTTTGCGCCTCCAGTCTGACGATGCGCACCGTGTCGGACGAGTCGTTGCCGCCGATGTAGAAGAAATGCTCGATCTGGTGCGCCTGCAGCACCTTGAAGATTTCCTGGCAGTTGCGCATGTCGGTCTTGTCGCGGGTCGAGCCCAGCGCCGACGACGGCGTGTTGGCGACCAGTTCGAGGTTGTGGCTGGTCTCCTGCGTCAGGTCCACGAAGTCCTCGTTGACGATGCCGCGCACGCCGTGGCGCGCGCCGTAGATGCGCCTGACCTCGCCAAACCGCCGCGCCTCCAGCGCCACGCCGACCAGCGACTGGTTGATCACCGCCGTCGGGCCGCCGCCCTGGGCCACCAGGATCTTGCCGAACGTCATGCCGCCTCCTGCCGGGCCAGCCTGGGGGCTGCGTGCAGGCCCTTGAACAAAGTCAATCGAGGATGAAGCGGAAAGTGCATGGGTTCTCCTTGAAAAATGGCTGACGGGAATTGCCGGGCAACGAACGCTGGCCGGTGGCAATGCCGTTGC
>JAQGNK010000482.1 GCA_028291905.1 Polaromonas sp. | reverse complement strand
AGGCAACCGCTATGTGGACCGCTATGTCGTCAGCCACGGCTTGATCACGCAGTTGGATGTTTGGAACGACAGCGCCCAATGGCTGCTAGTGCGCGCCGGCTTGGCGGTGCTGTGAGCTGGCTGGGCGCCCTGCCCTCGCACGGCCGCTGCCTACCGGCCAATCACACGCCGGCCAGCCTGGTCCTGAACGCAGGGCTGGGGGCTGGCGGTGTACATCGGCTTCAACCTGGAGCATTTCGCCTTCGGCGACGGGCTGGGCGCCTGTCTGGGGCCGGCGTCGGCGCAGCCCGACGTACTCAACTACAGCTGGCGCGAGTATGGCAACCGGGTCGGCGCCTGGCGTTGCCTGTCGCTGTTCGACAGCGCTGGCAATGCCCACCGGCGCGCTGGTCAACACCGCCCTGTACGACCACTGCCCCGAGCTGGTGGCGGCCTTTGTGGAGCGCGGCGACGAGATGATCGGCCACGGTCACAGCGATGCCGAACGCCAGGCCGGCTTCGGCCAAGCAACCGAGCGCGAACTGCTGCAATCGTGCAGCGACACGCTGCGCCAGCACGGCGGCCAAGCATCCGTGTGGCTGGCTCTCGCCCTGGATTTCCGAAAGCCTGCTCTGACCTGCTGGCCGAAACCGGTTACCGCTACACGTTGAACTGCTGCCATGACGACCAGCCGGTGGTGATGAAAACCCGAAGTGGTCAGGCGCTTTGGTCGATTCCCTATCCGCAGGAACTCAACGACATCCCGATGGCCATGGCGCGCCAGGGATTTCTGCGACCTGGTGACCGACCATTTCGATGAAATGCTGGCGCAGGCCGAGCGCCAGCGGCTGGTGATGGGCCCGGCGCTGCACCCCTGCATCATGGGCCAGCCCTAGCGGCTGCGCCACCTGCGCCGGGCGCTGCCGCACTTGGCGCGAGCACGCGACGACGGCAGCATCTGGCTCACCACGCCGGGCGCCACGTGCGATCACACGCGCCAGCTGGCGCTTGAGCGGCCAGACGACTTCAGCTAAGCCGATGCCAGGAAAATGCTACTAAAGAAATAGCACGCTGCGGATATAAGCCGTGCGCAGGCGGCCTGAAAGCCTTAAATCTCGATCTTGCTGCCGAGCTCCACCACCGAATTGTTGGGCAGCTTCATGAAGTCGGCTGCGCCACTGGCGTTGTGGTGCATTTGCGCAAACAGCTTTTCGCGCCAGATGGCCATGCCGCTGCCAATGGTCGGAGTCACCATGTCGCGCGACAGGAAGTAACTGGTCGTCATGGCTTCCAGCTGGCAGCCCTGGTTTTTTACTTTGTGCAGCGCCTTTGGAAGGTCCAGGTCGTTCATGAAGCCGTAATGCACATTGATCTGCCAGCACGCATGGCCAAGCGACTGCACCTCGAGCCGCTTGTCTTCCTCAATCCAGGGCACCTCATGGTTATGAACGGTGACAAACAGGTTCTGCACATGCAGCACCTTGTTGTGCTTGAGGTTGTGCAGCAGTGCGTTCGGCACAATGCCGGGCTCGGCGGTCATGAAGACGGCCGTGCCCTCGACCCGCACGGGCGGGCTGACGAACACCGCTTCCAGAAAACTGGGCAGATCGACCGAGTCGCTGCTCATTTTTTTGCGCAGCAGTTCACGGCCGCGCTTCCAGGTAGTCATGACAATGCAAAGCGCCAGCGCCAGCAGCAGTGGAAACCAGCCGCCCTGCATGATCTTGAGCGAATTGGAAGCCAGGAACAGCACGTCAACCAGCAGGAAGAAACTGCTGGCGGCGATGCACAGCCACAGCGGATAGTTCCAGGCAAAACGCACGACAAAAAAGGTCAGCAAGGTCGTGATCACCATCACCAGGCTGACCGAGATGCCGTAGGCCGCCGCCAGCGCGGTGGACGAGCCGAACAGCCCGACGGCCGCCACCACGCCAGCCAGCAGCAGCCAGTTGACGGCGGGAATGTATATCTGGCCGGTGTCATGCGCCGAGGTGTGGAGAATGGTCAGGCGCGGCAGAAAGCCCATCTGGATGGTTTGCTTGGCGGCTGAAAAAGCGCCCGAGATCAGCGCCTGCGAGGCGATGACGGTGGCGGCGGTGGCCAGCACCACCATCGGCACCAGCGCCCAGTCGGGCATCATCAGGTAAAACGGGTTTTCTGCGGCTTTCGGGTCGGACAGCACCAGGGCGCCCTGGCCAAAATAGTTCAGCACCAGCGACGGCATCACCAGGCCAAACCAGGCCAGCTGGATCGGCTTTTTGCCAAAGTGGCCCATGTCGGCATACAGCGCCTCGGCGCCGGTGACGCACAAAAACACCGCGCCCAAGGTGATGAAGGCAATGTTGTAGTGCTCGATCGCAAAACGCAGCCCGTGGGTGGGCAGCAAGGCGGCCAGCACCTGCGGATTGTCCAAGACCTGCACAAGACCGGCCAGGCCGATGGCGACAAACCAGACCACCGTGATCGGGCCAAAAAACCGGCCTATGTCGCCGGTGCCGCGCCGCTGCACCGTGAACAGCAGCACCAGCACGACCAGCGAGATGGGCACCACGTAGGGCTTGGACGCCGGCGTCACGATCTGCAGGCCCTCGACCGCCGACAGCACCGAGATGGCCGGCGTGATGATGCCGTCGCCGAAAAACAGCGCCACCCCGAACACGCCGACCATGAGCAGCACGCCGCGCAGCCGCGGATGCTCCTTGACCGACTGCGAGGCCAGCGCCAGCAGGGCCATCAGCCCGCCTTCGCCGGCATTGTCGGCGCGCATGATGAGGGCAACGTACTTGACCGACACGACCACCGTGAGGGTCCAGAAAAACAATGACAAAACGCCCATAATGTTGGCCTCGGTGATCGGCACATGGCCGCTGACAAACACCTCCTTGAAGGCATACAGCACGCTGGTGCCAATGTCGCCGTACACGACTCCGATAGCGCCCAGGGTCAGCGCGGAAAGTGATGATTTTTCAGTGGACATAAAAAATTTCTGTCTTGGACAGTTACCCCAACAATGAGAATTTGGGGCGAACTGGCACCAGCAGAAAGACTGTTTCGGGCGATGGTGATGGTGGTTTCATTGAAAATTCAACACAAGATGAAGTCTGCTGCCGCAGGCCGTGCAGCAACAGGGAATGGCAAAAGCCCGCGTGTTTTTGGAGCCTGAACAGAACAGCTGTTGCCCGGCAGACCGTTGAATGAATGAGGCTGCTCTCAGGGTAACAATACAGCTGGCTGACTGAGAAACCTAAATCTCGATCTTGCTGCCGAGCTCGACCACCGAGTTGTTCGGCAGGTTCATGAAATCGGCCGCGCCGCTGGCGTTGTGGTGCATCTGCGCGAACAGCTTTTCGCGCCACGCCATCATGCCGCCGCCAATAGTCGGCACCACCGAGTCGCGCGACAGGAAGTAACTGGTCGTCATCGGCTGGAGCTGGCAGCCCCGGTTCCTGATCTGCTGCAGCGCCTTGGGCAGGTCCGGATCGTTCTTGAAGCCATAGTTGACCGTGACCTGCCAGCAGTCGTGGCCGAGCGACTCGACCTGCAGCCGCTTGTCCAGGCCGATCCACGGCACCTCATGGTTGCACACGGTGACGAACAGGTTCTGCTCGTGCAGCACCTTGTTGTGCTTGAGGTTGTGGAGCATGGCATTGGGCACGATGCCGGCCTCGGCGGTCATGAAGACCGCCGTGCCCTCGACCCGCTGCGGCGGCGTGACAAACACGGCATCCAGGAAGCTCGGCAGGTCGATGGCGTCGGCGCGCAGCTTTTCATTGAGAATGCGCCGCCCTTCTTTCCAGGTGACCATCAGGGTGAACACCGCCCCGCCGATCACCAGCGGGAACCAGCCGCCGGCGAACAGCTTCATCAGATTCGATGCGAAAAATGCAAAATCAACCGCAAAAAACACGCTCGTCGCCGCGATGCACAGCCAAAGCGGGTATTTCCAGCCGTAGCGAATGACATAAAAGGTGAGCACCGTGGTGATCAGCATGTCGGTACACACGGCGATGCCGTAGGCGGCCGCCAGGTTGCTAGACGAGCGGAACATCACGACAGCCAGCACGATGGTGGCGAACAGGCTCCAGTTGACAAAGGGCATGTAGATCTGGCCAGTGTCGTGCACGCTGGTGTGCTGGATGCGCAGGCGCGGCAGGTAACCCATCTGAATGGCCTGCTTGGTGACGCTGAAGGCACCGGTGATCAGCGCCTGGGAGGCAATCACGGTGGCCAGCGTGGCCAGGCCGACCAGCGGCATCAGGGCCCAGTCGGGTGCCATCAGGTAGAACGGGTTCTTGACGGCGGCCGGGTTGTTCAGCAGCAGCGCGCCCTGGCCGAAGTAATTGAGCACCAGCGAGGGCATGACGACGGAGAACCAGGCCAGCCGGATCGGCTTCTTGCCGAAGTGGCCGAGGTCGGCGTACAGCGCCTCGGCGCCGGTCACGCACAGCACCACCGCGCCCAGAATGATGAAGGTGGTGCCGGGGTTGTTCCACATGAACAGCAGCGCATAGTGCGGGCTGAGCGCCATCAGGATTTCCGGATGGGTGAGTATCTGCGACACGCCCAGCAGCGCCAGCACGATGAACCAGACAATCGTGATGGGTCCGAAAAACTTGCCGATGCCGGCGGTGCCGTGCTTTTGCACCGCGAACAGGCCGAACAGGATGACCAGCGTGGTGGGAATCACGGCCTTGGTAAAGGTGGGCGAGATGACTTCCAGCCCCTCGACCGCCGACAGCACCGAAATCGCCGGGGTGATGACGCCGTCGCCATAAAAAAGCGAGGTGCCGAAGATGCCCACCAGCAGCAATACCTTGCGCAGCTGGGGCTTGTCCTGCACGGCGGTGGAGGCCAGCGCCAGCATGGCGATCAGCCCGCCCTCGCCATGGTTGTCGGCGCGCAGCACCAGGCTGACATATTTCAGCGAGACGATGACGGTCAGCGTCCAGAAGAAAATCGACAGGATGCCGTAAACGTTGTCAGGCGTGAAAGGCACGTGGCCGGAGCCGAAAACCTCCTTCATGGCATACAGGACGCTGGTGCCGATGTCGCCATAGACGACGCCGATGGCGCCTACCGTAAGCGCGGCGAGAGATGATTTTTGACTTGACACAGGAACTGGCCGTCTAGGGCAATTGACCGCGGGCAACGCCAGGTCAAAAGCGGCCGAAGCCGACGGACTGGTTAGCTAAGGGGTTGCTATTTTGCGCCCAGCCCGATGGCTTGCAAGCGGGCAAACCACACAGCCCAGGCAGAAACGCCGGTTCTGTTGCAACGCAACAACTTGTCACAGATGTCGGGCTTGCATCTGCTGCGGGCCGGCCTGCCGCCAGGGCAGAATTTGCTACTAAATAAAGAGCAAACCATGCATGCAACTCATGCGCTCCAGGCATAAAAAGCACAAGCATTGAAACGGCCCGCAGCCACGCTTCAGTCGTACACCTCGGCGTCCGGGTCGGTCGCTTCCATCTCATAGCTGGCCGCCAGCATGGCCAGCCGGGCGATGACGCCGTACATGTAGAAGCGGTTCGGGCCGCTGGAGCCGGGCTTCTCGCCGTTTTGCGGCAGCCAGCCGCTGTCGGAAAACGCCAGCGGCTCGAAGCTGGCGCCGGGCGCGTTCAGGTTTTCATCGACGCCGCGCTCGGCATGCATCCGGTAAAAAGCGCCGACCACATAGCGGTCCATCATGTACACCACCGGCTCGGCCACCGCGTCATTGATGCGCTCGTTGGTCAGCACGCCCTCCTGGATGATGAACTCGGACAGCGGCTGGCCGTCCTTGGTGGTGCTCATCTTGTTGCGGATCTTACGGCTCAGCGCAGCCAGTTCCTTGGCGTCATGCACCGTCATGATGCCCATGCCGTAGGTGCCGTTGTCGGGCTTGACCATGACGAAGGGCTTTTCGTTGATGCCGTATTCCTTGTAATTGCGCTTGATGCGCGACAGCAGCGCATCGACATGGGTGGTCAGGGCCTCCAGGCCCTGGCCTTCGGGGAAGTTCACCTCGTCGCACTGGCCGAACAGAGGGTTGATCAGCCACGGGTCGATGCCCAGCAGCTTGCCGAAGCGCTTGGACACCTCTTCGTAAGCCTTGAAATGGTTGGACTTGCGCCGCACCGACCAGCCGGCATGCACCGGCGGCAGCAGGTACTGCTCGTTCAGGTCTTCCAGAATGCCGGGAATGCCGGCCGACAGGTCGTTGTTGAGCAAGATGGTGCAGGGGTCGAAATTCTTCAGCCCCAGCCGGCGGTCAGAGCGGATCAGCGGCTCGATGACCAGGCTCTCGCCGCCCGGCAGCTTGACGGTGGTCGGCTCCTTGATCTCGGGGTTGAGCGAGCCAAAGCGCACGTTCAGGCCGGCCTGGTGAAAGATGCGCTTGAGCTGCAGCACGTTGTCGAGGTAGAACGGGTTGCGGTTGTGGTTTTCGGGCACCACCAGCAGGTTGCGCGCCTCGGGGCAGATTTTTTCAATCGCGGCCATCGCCGCCTGCACCGCCAGCGGCAGCATCTGCGGCGTCAGATTGTTCCAGCCGCCCGGAAACAGGTTGGTATCGACCGGCGCGAGCTTGAAGCCGGCATTGCGGATATCGACCGAGCTGTAGAAAGGCGGCGTGTGCTCCATCCATTCAAGCCGGAACCAGCGCTCGATGGCCGGCGTGGTGTCCAGAATGCGCTGCTCAAGTTCGTTGATCGGGCCGGTCAAGGCAGTAATGAGATGCGGAACCATGCGGCCACTTTCGATGGGACTGTCGTTGTTTTGTGCGGTGAACAGAATTTTAGGGCTTATGAATCGCCCGGAATCAGCCAGCGCGCCAGATGCGGAAATGGCCTACAAGGCTTACGGCCTGCCAGACGACACGGCTCGCGCCGAGCTGGAATCCTGATGCAAAAGATGGGGATGAAGTTGCGGCTTGCAAGCGGCAAAAAGCCGCCTCGCAGGCGGCTTTTCAAGGCAATGGCGGGTGCAGCCCCCGCCAGCAGCCAAATCGGCCCCTCAACCCCGCACTTCGCCCTGGCCCAGCACCACGTACTTGAGCGAGGTCAGGCCTTCGATGCCGACCGGGCCGCGCGCATGGAACTTGTCGGTGCTGATGCCGATTTCGGCGCCCAGGCCGAACTCGAAGCCGTCGGCAAAGCGGGTGCTGGCATTGACCATCACGCTGGCCGAATCGACCTCGCGCAGGAAGCGCTGGGCGTTCAGGTGGTCGCGCGTCAGGATGGCGTCGGTGTGGTGGCTCGAATACCGGTTGATGTGGGCAATGGCTTCGTCCACGCCCTCGACGATCTTGATGCTGATGACCGGCGCCAGGTATTCCTCGTACCAGTCCTGCTCGGTCGCCAGCACGATGCTTGCTACCGAAACAATAGCTGACTGCGCACGCAGGATATGCGCCGCAGCCTCGTCGCACCGCATTTCCACGCCCTTTTCGGCGTAGATGGCGGCGATTCTCGGCAGAAAATCCTGCGCCACGCCACGCGCCACCAAGAGGCTCTCGGCCGCGTTGCAGGGGCTGTATTTCTGCGTCTTGGCGTTGTCGGCAATCCTGACGGCCATGGCGATGTCGCACGGGTCATCGACATAGACGTGGCAGTTGCCGTCCAGGTGCTTGATGACCGGCACTTTCGCTTCGCGGCTGATGCGCTCGATCAGGCCCTTGCCGCCGCGCGGGATGATGACATCGACGAATTGCGGCATGGCGATGAGATGACCGACGGCTGCGCGGTCGGTGGTGGGCACCAGCTGCACCGCATCCGCCGGCAGCCCGGCCTGGCCAAGGGCCTGATGCACCAGGTCGGCCAGCGCCTTGTTGGACTCGATGGCCTCGGAGCCGCCGCGCAGGATGCAGGCGTTGCCGCTCTTGATGGCCAGCGAAGCTGCCTCAATCGTCACATTGGGCCGGCTCTCAAAGATCATGCCGAACACGCCGATGGGCACCCGCATCTGGCCGACGCGGATGCCGCTGGGCTG
>JAQGNK010000455.1 GCA_028291905.1 Polaromonas sp. | reverse complement strand
CTTCCGCTCCTGCCGCAGGTGCCTCCGCGCCTGCCGCCGCCAGCTCCGCTGCTTCGGCCGCCAAGTAAGGAGCGCATTTCATGGCAAAGTTTTTTATTGACCGGCCGATTTTTGCGTGGGTGATTGCCCTGTTCATCCTGGTGCTGGGCGGCGTCTCCATCACGCAGCTGCCCATTGCCCAGTATCCGCCCGTGGCGCCGCCCTCCATCGTGGTGAATGCAACCTACCCAGGCGCCTCCGCCAAGACGCTAGAGGACAGTGTGCTGAGCGTGATCGAGCGCGAGATGAATGGCGCCTCCGGCTTGATCTATATGGAGTCGGTCGCGCAGGCCAACGGCAGTGGCGCCATCACCTTGAGTTTCGAGCCGGGCACCAACCCGGCCCTGGCCCAGGTGGATGTGCAGAACCGCCTGTCCCGCGCCACGCCGCGCCTGCCGCAGGCCGTGACGCAGCAGGGCGTGCGGGTGGACAAGTCCAATTCCAACTTCCTGCTGTTCACCATGCTGTCGTCGGAGAACCCGGCGATTGATCCGATTGCGCTGGGCGACTATGCCTCGCGCAACGTGCTTCCCGAACTCCAGCGCCTGCCCGGCATTGGCCAGGCCCAGCTGTTCGGCACCGAGCGGGCCATGCGCATCTGGATCGACCCGGCCAAGCTGGCTGGATTCGCGCTGTCGTCGGCGGACGTGACCGCTGCCATTCGCGCCCAGAATGCCCAGATTTCCTCCGGCACGATTGGCGACCTGCCCAACGTGGCGGGGCAGGGCATCGCCGCCACGGTCGTGGTGAACGGCCAGCTCTCCAGCGTCGAGCAATTCGGCAACATCGTGCTGCGGGCCAAGACCGACGGCTCCACCGTGCGCCTCAAGGACGTGGCGCGTATTGAACTAGGCGCCCAGGCCTATGCCACGTCGGCCCGGCTGAACGGCAAGCCGGCCACCGGCATCGGGCTGCAGCTGGCGCCGGGCGGCAATGCCCTGGATGCGGCCAAGGCCGTGCGGACCAAAATGGACCAGCTCAAGCCGTACTTTCCCCAGGGCGTGAACTACTCCATTCCGTACGACAGCTCGCGCTTCGTCAGCATCTCCATTCGGCAGGTGGCTGAAACGCTGGTCGAGGCGGTGGTACTGGTGTTTTTGGTGATGTTCCTGTTTTTGCAGAACTGGCGCTACACCATCATTCCGACCATCGTGGTGCCGATTGCCCTGCTGGGCACCTTTGCCACGCTGCTGGCGCTGGGTTTTTCGATCAATGTGCTGACGATGTTCGGCATGGTGCTGGTGATCGGCATCGTGGTCGATGACGCCATCGTGGTGGTCGAGAATGTCGAGCGCATCATGAGCGAGGAGGGCCTGCCGCCGCTGGAGGCCACCCGCAAGGCGATGGGCCAGATTTCGGGCGCCATCATCGGCGTGACGGTGGTGCTGATCTCGGTGTTCGTGCCGCTGGCCTTCTTTTCAGGCTCGGTCGGCAATATTTACCGGCAGTTTTCCGCCGTCATGGTGACATCGATTGCGTTTTCCGCCTTCCTGGCGCTGTCGCTCACGCCGGCGCTGTGCGCCACGCTGCTCAAGCCGGTGGAAGCAGGCCATCACCATGCCAAGACCGGGCTTTTCGGCTGGTTCAACCGGGGGTTTACCCGCACCGCCAAAGGCTATGAAGGCCTGGTGGCGCGCCTGCTCAAGCGGGCCGGGCGCTACATGATCATCTATGCCGTGATCATCGGTGCGGTGGCGCTGGTGTACACCCGCCTGCCGACCTCCTTCCTGCCGGCCGAAGACCAGGGCAACCTGCTGGTGAACGTGCAGCTGCCGCCCGGCGCGACCCTCGACCGCACCCGCGCCGTCATGGAGCAGGTCGAAGGCTTCATGCTCAAGCAGCCTGAAGTCCAGAGCATGGTCGGCGTGCTGGGTTTCAGCTTTTCCGGCCAGGGCCAGAACGCCGGGCTGGCCTTTGTGACCCTGAAGGACTGGGATGAGCGCAAGGAGCCAAGCCAGCGTGCGGATGCGCTCGCCGGCCGTGCCTTTGGCGCCCTGTCGGGCATTCGCGATGCCTTCGTGTTTCCGCTCAGCCCGCCGCCGATTCCTGAACTGGGCAATGCCACCGGTTTCACCTTCCGCCTGCAGGACCGTTCCGGGGCAGGGGGCGAAGCGCTGCTGGCAGCGCGCAACCAGTTGCTCGGCGCAGCCGGCAAGAGCCCTGTCCTGTCGCAGGTCCGGCCTGATGGCCTGGAGGACGCACCGCAGCTTCAGGTCGATATTGACCGCGACAAGGCCAGCGCCCTGGGCGTGAGCTTTGATGCCATCAACACGGCCTTGTCCACCGCGCTGGGGTCGAGCTATGCCAATGACTTCCCCAACCAGGGACGCTTGCAGCGGGTAGTGGTGCAGGCCGATGCGCCGGCGCGCATGCAGCCCGACGACCTGCTCAGGCTCAATGCCAGCAACAGCCAGGGTGCGTCCGTGCCGCTGTCGGCCTTTGCGACCACGCGCTGGATCAAGGGTCCGATGCAGACGGTGCGCTACAACGGCTATCCCGCCATGCGCATCAGCGGCAGCGCGGCAGCAGGCTACAGCACGGGCGCAGCCATGGCCGAGATGGAGAAAATCGCCGGACAGCTGCCGCAGGGCTTTGGCTACGAGTGGACCGGCCAGTCGCGTGAAGAAAAGCTCGCCGGCTCGCAGGCCATGATCCTGTACGGGTTCGCGATTTTGGCGGTGTTCCTGTGCCTGGCCGCGCTCTATGAAAGCTGGTCGATTCCGCTGGCGGTGATTCTGGTCGTGCCGCTGGGCGTGCTGGGCGTGCTGCTGGCCACCTTGCTGCGCAGTTATGCCAATGACGTGTACTTCCAGGTGGGGCTGATCACCATCATCGGCCTGTCGGCCAAGAACGCGATTCTGATCATCGAGTTCGCCAAGGACCTGCAGGCCCAGGGCAAAGGCGTGATCGAGTCGGCGCTGACGGCGGCCCACCTGCGTTTTCGGCCCATCGTCATGACCTCGATTGCCTTCATGCTGGGCGTGCTGCCGCTGGCGATTGCCTCCGGCGCCAGTTCGGCCAGCCAGCGCGCCATCGGCACCGGTGTGATCGGCGGGATGATCACCGGCACGGTGTTGGCGGTGTTTTTTGTTCCTGTTTTCTTTGTCCTGGTGCGCGGCTTCTTCAAGGGCAGCGAGCGGCAAAGGCAGATTTATTCAGAGCATGCCAAGGCGGCAGGCATTGATGGAAATGAAGGCAAGGCTCATGACTAAGACCACAAGGCTCCCCCAACTCCTGGCCCTGGGCGCAGCCATGCTGCTGGCCGGTTGCTCGATGATTCCGGTCTATGAGCGCCCGGCGGCCCCCGTGGCGGCCAGCTTTCCGGCCTACGGCAGTAATTCCCAGGCCGCGCCTGCATTGGCGGCCAACGCCGTGCCGGCTGCCAGCGTGGCCTGGCAGGACTTCTTCGCCGATGACCGGCTCAAGCGCCTGATCGACCTGGCGCTGCTCAACAACCGCGATCTGCGGGTGGCGGTGCTCACCATCGAGCAGGCCCGGGCGCAATACCAGATCCAGCGCGCCGAGCAGTTCCCCACCATCAGCGCCGCCGCGACCGGCTCGCGCCAGCCCAACGCCAATGGCGGCATCACCAGCCAGTACAGCGCCGGCCTGGCGGTCTCGGCCTATGAGCTGGACTTCTTCGGCCGCGTGCGCAGCCTGAAAGAGGCGGCGCTGGGCCAGTACCTGGCGACCGAGGAGGGCCGCAAAACGGTGCAGATCAGCCTGATTTCCAACGTCGCCAACAGCTACTTGAATGTGCTGGCCGACGAGGAGCTGCTGGAGATCACGCGCCAGACCCTGGCCACGCGCCAGGAGTCGGTCAAGCTCAGCCGCCTGCGCTTTGACAGCGGCGTGACCTCCGAGCTGGACTTCCGGCAGGCCGAATCCCTGCTGGAAGCGGCGCGGGTGGCCTATGCGCAGCAGCAGCGCCAGCGCGCCTTGGACGAAAACCTGCTGACGCTGCTGGTCGGCCAGCCGCTGGCGGGCGAGCTGCCGACGGCAGCAAGCCAGTCGCAGCCCCTGGTCAATGCCCAGCTGATGGCCGATGTGCCGGCCGGCCTGCCGTCCGAGCTGCTCACCAACCGGCCCGACATCCGCCAGGCCGAGCAGCTGCTGCTGGCGTCAAATGCCAACATCGGCGCGGCGCGGGCGGCGTTTTTCCCGAACATCTCGCTGACGGTGACAGCCGGCAGCGCCAGCAGCCACCTCTCGGGCCTCTTCAAAAGCGGCGCCTGGGGCTGGACGCTGGCGCCGCAGTTGCTGCTGCCGATTTTCGATGCCGGCCGCAACAAAGCCGGGCTGGCTTCGGCCACCGCCGGGCAGGGCATTGCCGTGGCCCAGTATGAGCAGGCCATCCAGACCGCGTTTCGGGAGGTGGCCGATGCGCTGGCCAACCGCAGCACGTTGGCCGACCAGCTGCAGTCGCAGCAGGCCCAGGCCAATGCAGAGGCGGTGCGCTTTAGGCTGTCCGACCTGCGCTACCGCAACGGCGTGGCCAGCTACCTCGATCTTCTGGATGCGCAGCGCTCGCTGTTCACCGCCCAGCAAGCCGTGGTGCAGACCCG
This sequence comes from Polaromonas sp., assembly GCA_028291905.1. Classification (GTDB taxonomy): domain Bacteria; phylum Pseudomonadota; class Gammaproteobacteria; order Burkholderiales; family Burkholderiaceae_C; genus Polaromonas. The sequence goes on along the minus strand of JAQGNK010000455.1, from coordinate 2,516 downwards.
GCTGGCCCAGCTGCAAAGCCAGGTCGTGCTGTACCGGGCGCTGGGCGGCGGCTGGAAGGACACGCCCGCCGGCCCAGTGGCTTCGGCCAGTCCAGGTTTTTAAGAGATTTCCGGCTCCAGCGCAATGAATACATGCGCAAGAAGCTATTGAAAACATAGCAAAAAGCTGGTTTCGAACTGGCTTTCCCAGCTATTCAATGGCCAGGTCGGCGTTCAGCAGGTAGTTGACGGTCAGATCAACAAATGCGCTGACCGTCCTTGGCACCTGCCTTGGGCTGGGATGAACCACATAAAAACCGCCACCGGCGCGCCCGTATCCGGGCATCACCTCGACCAGATGGCCGGCGCGAATACTCCATGCTGGCAGGGCCACCGGCAGCGGGCAAATGCCCAGGCTGGCCAGCGCGGCCTTCATCTGGGCCTGGACGGTGTTGGCGCTGGAGCGGCCGCTCACCTCCACATCGGCGGGGCCGGCCGCCACGTGGTGCGGCCTGGCGGCCTGGACAGGCAGATAGCATTGGTGCCTGGCCAGCGCCTGCAGGGAGTTCGGCGTGCCATGGGCCAGATAGAAGCGTACGGACTAGCTACAGTGCGGTGATGACTTCAGATACCTTTGCAGGCCTTGGCTTCGTGCGGTTGCCCGCCGTGCTTTCAGTGGCTGAATGCGAGGCCATTGCTGGCAGCATTGCAGCCGATGGTCCAGGCTCCGGCGGCACACGCTGCCTGCTGCGGCAACCCTGGTGCAGGGCGCTGGCCGCTCGCTTGCGCCAGGATGAAGCGCTGAGTAGGTTGATTCCCGCAGGCCATCGGGCGGTTCAATGCACTTATTTCGAGAAATCGCCCTTGAGAAACTGGCTGGTTCCTTTTCATCGGGACTTGAGCATTCCGGTGGCGCGGCGCGTCGATGCGCCGGGCTTTCAGGGCTGGTCGGACAAGGAAGGCATGCTGTTCGCGCAGCCGCCTGCCGATCTGCTGGCGCAGGTGGTCGCGGTGCGTCTTCACCTGGATGACTGCGGGCCGGAGGATGGGCCGCTCCGGGTGATTCCGGGCTCGCACCGCCTTGAGGACGCCGGGCTGGCACCTGATGCGCCAGCCGCCAGCCGCGCCGCCGAAGTCGCTTGCCAGGCCGGGCCGGGCGCGTTGCTCGTCATGCGCCCGCTGCTGCTGCATGCCTCATCGAAAGCCACCGGCCAGAGCCGGCGCCGGGTGCTGCATTTCGTCTTCGGCCCCGGCCAGCTGCCGCACGGCCTTCAGTGGCACCACGATGGGTTGACACGATGCAGCTGATGTCAGCGCCAATGCGCGGCCAAGTAGCCGAATTTAAAATTTAAGAAAGAAGTGCCACAAGCGTATGCAGTGCCTGTGCAGGCAGCTATCAAAACGATAGTTGAATGACGCTTGCTGGCAGATTCAGCCAGCGCTGGGCCGCCGCCTGCAGCGCCTGTGGCTGGCCGGTGGTGAACAGGCTGACCTGGCCGGCACCTGCTTCGTCAGCCTTGCCAATGCAGCCAGCTTCGGTGGACTGCGCAAGGCCTGGCGCACCGGCGCCTTCCTGCAGCAGCCGGCGCCGTGTCTGCCGCGCCACTGCTTCGCCGTTGTCCACCAGCTGCACCTGCGGCCCGAGCAGGGCGCGCAGGTGCGGGCTGGCAAATGGGTAGTGGGTGCAGCCGAGCACCAGCGTGTCGATCTGGCCGGGTTTTTTGCCGAATGTGCCCATGGCGCTTACATAATATGCGCACAGTGCTATGGTTTTTGATTCATCACCGCTGGCCGCGCTGTGCTCGATGGCATCGGCCAGGCCGTCGCAGGGCTGCAGGATGAACCTGGTTTTTTCATCCTGCGCCGCCAGCAGCGCGGCAAACCGGGCGCTGTCCAGCGTGCCGCGCGTTGCCATCACACCGACGCGCCCGGTCTGGCTGAGGCTTGCCGCCGGCTTCAGGCCCGGCTCGACGCCGATCAGCGCCAGCGCCGGATGCTCGCCGCGCAGCAGGTGAATGCTGGCTGCCGTGGCGGTGTTGCAGGCGATCACCAGCGCCTTGACGTGTTGATCCGCCAAATGCCGCACGATGGCGCGGGAGCGGCCCAGCACTGCCGCCTGCGACCGCTCGCCGTAGGGCGCATGGCCGCTGTCGGCAACATAGATGAAGTGCTCGTGCGGCATCTCGGCCCGCAGCGCCCGCAAGAAGCTCAAGCCGCCGACGCCGCTGTCGAAGACGCCGATGCCCCGGCTCATCAACGTCAATTGCTCAAGCGGGGGTCAGCGCGATGTTCTTGAATTCGCCGGTGGCGATCCGGCCCTGCCACTCGGCCGGGCCGGTGATGTGGGCGCTGGTGCCGCCTGAATCTACTGCCACTGTGACCGGCATGTCCACCACGTCGAATTCATAGATCGCCTCCATGCCCAGGTCGGCGAAACCAACCACTTCGGCATGCTTGATTGCCTTGGACACCAGGTAGGCGGCACCGCCCACGGCCATCAGGTAGGCGCTCTGGTGCTTCTTGATGGCCGCAATCGC
>JAQGNK010000441.1 GCA_028291905.1 Polaromonas sp. | reverse complement strand
ATGCGCTGGCCGGCCCCCAGCTGGACCAGTTCCAGAGCATGATCCGCGCCGTGATGGCCGGCATGGGCCTGGCGCTGGTGCCGCTTTGCCTGGTGAAGGACGACATCGCCGCCGGGCTGGTGTCGGCGCCGCTGGCCGACGGCTACCTGGACAGCATGGGCTACTACCTGTGCTACCCCGAGTCTCGGCAGCATTTGGCGCCGCTCGCCAGCTTCAGAACCTGGCTGCTGTCATCGGTGTGAAAAGCCGGTTCGGCCGGTTCAATCAGGGCTGCCATGCGTTGAATCTTTATTGAAACAAGCACAAAATCGGCCTGCAGCGCAATGAATACCTGCGCAGGCAGCTATTAAATTCATAGCTTTGACGCCCAGCCGTTCGCCACCCGAGCCGGCATCCACACACCTTCGCCCAACCGTGCAGGCCGGCCCTCAAAGCCCGAAGATCAGCGAGCGGTGTGCCGACGCCCCGGCCAGCGCCCCGCTGCCGACCGCCAGCGCCACATTGCCGAACATGCGCGCCGCATCGCCGCAGGCAAACACGCCCGGCACCGTCGTGTCCATCATCTCGCCGGTGCGGATGAACGGGCCCATCGGCCCCTCGTCGAACGCGCAGCCCAGCTGCGCCGGCAGCGCGCTGGCCATGCGGGTGCGGCCCAGGGTGAACAGGCCGTCAAGCACGACGTGCCGGCCACCGTCCAACACCACTGTCGCATGGTCCGCAAGCCTTGCCACGCGCCCGCTCTCGACGCTGACCTTGCGCGCGGCCAGCGCCGTCTGCTGCGCCTCGTCGGGCATGAACGCATCGTTCAAAAAGAGCGTCACCGTGCCCCAGTCAGGCAGCATCAGGGCCTGGTGCATTGCCATCGGCCCGGTAGCCAGCACGCCGATGCGGCCCATGTCCAGCTCGTAGCCGTCGCAGTACGGGCAGGCAAAGACACTCTGGCCCCAGCGCTTGGCCAGCCCTTCGAGCGGTGCCAGCTCGTCCACCAAGCCGCAGGCCAGCACCAGGCGCCTGGCCCGCAGCACCTCGCCCGCTGCCGTGGCCACGGCGAAGCCATCTGCCAGCTTTTCAACCGACGCGGCTTCTCCGGCCAGCCATCGCACCGTCGGATACGCCAGCAATTGCGCCCGGGCGTCTGCCACGATGTCCGCCGGCGCCCGGCCGTCCTGGCCGAGAAAGCCGTGTGAGACGTGGGCAAAACGGTTGCGCCGAAGCCCCGAATCAATCACCACGACCCGGCAGCGCGCCCGCGCCAGCTGCAGCGCCGCCGACAAACCGGCAAAACTGCCGCCCACCACGATGGCATCAACCTGCATGGGAAATATCCTTGATTGAACAATGGCCGTCCGCCATGCGGCGATGGAAATCTTCGGCCAGCGAGGCCAGCGTGACCGTGTGCAGCCGGGCCATCAGCGCGGCTTCGGCCTGGCTGTAGGCGTCCGAGAGGGCTGCATTGACAGCCTGCTCGACCGCGCAGCCGGGGCTTTCGTTGCGGTTGCCCACGGCCAGCAGCGTCGGCGCGCCCAGCGCCTCGTAGATGTCGCCCAGCGTCACCTGCGTCAGCGGGCACGACAGCATCCAGCCGCCGCCGTGGCCCTTGGCCGAGGTGACGAAGCCGGCGTAGCGCAGGCCCGCCATGAGCCGGCGCGCCACCACCGGATTGGTCTGCATCGCCGCCGCCAGGGCGTCGGAGGTGGTCGGCCCGTCCATTTCGGCCATGTGCAAAAGTGCATGAAGCACGTTGGATAGTCTGCTGTCTTTTTTCATGCAACATTATTAGTTGCGTGATGCCGGATTGCCAGATGCTTGGCCCGATGGCCCTGCAAAAGCCGGGGTTACAGCGCTTATGAAGTCCGGGGCAGGGTTGGAGCCAGGGGCTGCCGTGTCAGGGCAAACGGGTCAAACGGCAGGTTGGCGCACCAGAATCCAAGACAAATCGGGCTCTAGCGCATGCACCGACTGCGCAGGCTGCTATCAAATCAGGATTGACAAACCGCCAGCGCCTTGGCCATCCGGGCATTCGCCAGCACCGCGCCGCGCACTTGCACCTGCTGGCGCGCTTCGACCACGAAGCCGTTTTTGGTGAAGAACGGCTCGGCCGTCAAGCTGACATCAGCGAACAGCCGCGTGATGCCGCGGCTCCCCGCCGACTGGTGCAGCCGTCCCATCAGCGCCGCGCCAACCCCGCGCCCCGCCTGCGCGCCCGTGACGAAGAAATGGTCGATGTAGCCACTGGCCTGCAGGTCGGCGAAGCCGGCAATGCAGCCATCGATTTCGGCGACGAACGGCTGGTTGCCCCGCAGCCGTGCGGCCCACTGCGCCGCGTCGTGCTGCAGCGGCCCCCAGGCGGTCAGCTGGCCGGGGCTGTAGTTCTTGCAGGCCAGTTGGTGCACCGACGAATGAAAGACGGCGCGAAGCGCGGCTTCGTCGCCGATGCGAAAGTCACGCAGATGCAGTGTCATGAAGTCCGGCCGCTGGTGTAGTTGACGCCGGTAATTTAACCGGACCGCGCGCAAATAAGCGCTGCAGCCAGCCCCGCTCCATCAAGCGCCAGAGGCATCAAATGACAAGTTGTAACAGTGACGACGCCAACTTTACAAATGGCTTTACCTTTGCAAACGTCAACGGGTAAGCTGACGTAACCGTTGT
>JAQGNK010000396.1 GCA_028291905.1 Polaromonas sp. | reverse complement strand
GGCCAGTTGCTGCTGCAAAGCCTGGGCTTCGATTCGCCCCGGGAAGCCGCGCAGGCGATGGGGCAGCTGCAAAAGGAAGGCCCGGCCGGGCTGGCCGCACTGCAGGAAAAAGTGCAGATCAATGCAGGTTTCTCCAAAGACGAACTGGACAGCGCCTTGCGCTTTTTTGCGTCAGTGGCACCTTGATGTGCTGATGCAGGCCTGAATGCAGGCACACAGCAAAAAGGCCGGTGTGAACCGGCCTTTTTCATTGTCAATCGAAAAATCTGATCAGATCTTGTCGATTCCGTCTTTCAGCACTTCCTTGGCATCGCCCACGTTCTTCTGGGTCTTTCCTTCGGCTTGCTTGGCCAGGCCTTTGGCCTCCTGCTCCGGGCTGTCAATCAGATCACCAGCGGCGGATTGAACCTTGCCTGCGGCTTCCTTGAGGGCGCCTTTTACTTGATCGGTGTTCATATTGAATCCTTGTCTTGGGGTTGATGATGGCTCAAGGTTAACGGGATGGGCAGGCTAGAAATAGCAGTACAAAGCTCAACCGGACGTGAGTTCGCTCCTACATGCTTCTTTGTAAAGATGAAGTTTCTCAGGACGGAATCTTTTTGCCAAGCCAGCCTGTTTAAGCATCAAAAATAAAATTGCATCAATTTCGTATACGATATATCAAATTAACTAACGGATGCCCATGCTGCCCTGGTTCACCGAATCCTCTGCCGACCGGCTGATCGATGTGCGCGACACCTCGCTTTCCAAGCTGGTGAGGGACGACATGCTGTCTCTTATCCTCAAAGGCGAGCTGGTGCCGGGCCAGCGCATCAACGAGCCCGACGTGGCCAGCCGGCTTCAGGTGTCCCGCGTGCCGGTACGCGAAGCCTTGCGCGAGCTGGAGAGTTCAGGGCTGGTGGTGTCCCGCAAGCATTCGGGCGTCTTTGTGCGCCAGTTACAGGCGGCTGAAATACGCGAGCTGTACCAGATGCGCGGCCTGCTCGACGGATTTGCCGGACGCTGCGCCGCCGGCCTGCCTGATGCACCGCGCCAGGTGCTTGCGGCGCTGCTGAACCATTCAGTCAGCAACATGCTCGACGCCGCAGGCCAGCACGATGTTCAGCGCTACTACGGTGAAAACCTGCGCTTTCATTGGGCCGTCGTCGAGTCGGCGGGCAACGGCCAGCTGATGGACACCTACCGGGGCATCGTCCAGAAACTGCACCTGTCGCGCCTGAAAAACCTGTCGCAGGACCTGGGCATGCAGGCGTCGCTGGACGAGCATGTGCAGATTGTCAAAGCCATCCATCAGGCCGATGCGGTGCGCTGCGAAGCCCTGATGGCGCACCACGTCGGCGGCGCCTACGAACGCCTGCTGGACGCTTTGCTACCCAAACCTCTCGCCGGGCAACCGGCAGTTTCTGCATAAACCTGTAACGGCCGCCCGAAGACTGGCCCCAAGCCAGCAGCGGCCAGCCCCACTTTTTTCTTTACTTTTTATTTCTGGAGACAACCATGAAACGACGCACCCTGCTGCAAGCCGCACCCGCACTCATCTACGCCCCCGGTCTGGCCCTGGCCCAGTCGGCCTACCCGAGCAAGCCGATTCGCTACATCGTTCCGGTGGCGGCCGGCGGCGGCAGCGACATGGTCGGCCGCACCGTGACCGAGCGCTGGGGCAGCCAGCTCAAGCAGTCGTTCATCGTGGATAACCAGGGTGGTGGTGGCGGCGTGATCGCGGCCCAGACCACCGCCCGCGCCGCACCCGACGGCTACACGCTGATGCAGGGCTATGTGGCCACGCATGGCACCAGCCCGGCCACGCGCAAGCTGCCTTATGACGCGGTCAAGGACTTCACCGCCATCGGCATGATCGGCGCCACGCCCAATGTGCTGGTGGTCAATGCCAGCCTGCCGGTCAAGACGGTCCAGGAGTTTGTCGCCTACGTCAAGAAAAACCCGGGCCGGGTCAGCTACGGCTCGGCCGGCCAGGGCTCGCTGACCCACCTGACCATGGAGCTGTTCAAGCAGCAGATCAACTCCTTCATGGTGCACATTCCCTACCGCGGCGTGGCGCCGGCCTTTACCGACCTGATCGGTGGCCAGACCCAGGCCATGTTCCCCGGCCTGGCGGCCGCCATCCCGCACATCCGTTCGGGCCGGGTGCGTCCGCTGGCCGTGACCGGCTTGAGCCGCCATCCCCAGTTCAAGGACCTGCCGACGCTGGACGAATCGGGCTTCAAGGGTTTCGATGCGCAGCAGTGGTACGGCGTCGTGGGCCCGGCCGGCATGCCCGCGCCCATCGTGAAGCAGCTCAACGAGACGCTGGCGATAGTGCTGATGGCCCCGGACCTGAAGGACAAGCTGGCAGTCGAGGCGATTGAGCCAATGGTCATGTCGCCGGAAAAATTCGCCGATTTCATCAAGACCGACATTGCGCGCTGGACCAAGCTGGCCAAGGAGCGAAAGATAGAGCTTGACAGCTGATTTTTGATAAAAAGTGGCTCTGGCGCAGGTACTCCCTGCGCAGGCAGCTATTATTTTAATAGCATAAAATTTACCCAGTTTCTCAACCGTATTTCAGGAAAACAAGCCATGGCTCGCAATACCCAGGTCGTCGCCGACCACAACGCCCCGCCCGTCACGCAGATACTTGCCGAGTTCGTCGCCACCCATCCCGGCTACCTGGCAGGCGGCTGGAGCGAAGCGGTGGACCACGAGGCCCACCGCACCTTCATGAACTGGCTGGGCTGCGCGGTCGGCGCCGCGCACCATGAAGCCGCCGATGCCGCGCTGGCCGCCGTTCAGATGCTACAGCCCGCGCCCCAGGCCACGCTGCCGGGCCGCACGGAAAAGGTCGATATCGCCAGCGCCGCGCTGATCAACGGCATCACCTCGCACACCTTCGACTTCGACGACACCCACCTCAAGACCATCATCCATCCGGCCGGACCGGTGGCCTCCGCCCTGCTGGCGCTGGCCGAACATACGGGCGCCAGCGGGCGCGAGCTGCTCGATGCGCTGGTGCTGGGCATCGACGTGGCCTGCCGGGTCGGCAATGCGATGTACCCCGAGCACTACGACCGCGGCTGGCACATCACCGGCTCCACCGGGACGCTGGGCGCGGCCGCCGCCTGCGCCCGCCTGCTCAAGCTCGACACGCAAAAGACCCAGATGGCGTTGGGCATCGCGGCCTCACAGCCGGTCGGCATGCGCGAGCAGTTCGGCACCATGACCAAGCCCTTTCACCCCGGCGGCGCGGCGCGTGCCGGCCTGATGTCCGCGCTGCTGGCCAGCAAGGGCTTCACCGCCAGCTTGAGAGCGCTGGAGGCGCCGCGCGGCATGATGCAGACCGTGTCCACCAAGAACGATTGGTTAGAGATCACCGATGAACTGGGCAAGCGCTTTGAAATCTCGTTCAACAGCTACAAGCCTTTTGCCTGCGGCATCGTGATCCACCCCAGCATCGACGCCTGCGTGCAGCTGGGCCGCCAGGGCGTCACGCCCGACCAGGTGGACAGCATTGAGCTGAAAGTGCATTCGCTGGTGCTGGAGCTGACCGGCAAGAAGGAGCCGGCTGACGGCCTGCAGGCCAAATTCAGCGTCTATCACGGCTGCGCCGCAGGCTTGACGTTCGGCCGCGCGGCCGAAGAGGAATTTTCCGACGAGATCGTGAACCGCGCCGACATGGTGGCCCTGCGGCGCAAGGTGGTCGCCACCGTGGATGATTCGATTGACGAAGCCAGCGCGGACGTGACCGCCGTGCTGAAGGACGGCCGGCGGGTGCATGTGTTTGTCGAGCACGCCATCGGATCCCTGAAAAATCCGATGACCGACGCCAACCTGGAAGCCAAATTCCACGGCCTGTCGGACGCGGTCCTGGGAACGGCGCAAACCAGCGAGCTGATCAGCGCCTGCTGGAGCCTTGCCGCTGCGCCCGGCCTGAAGGCCATCGTCGCGCTGGCCACCCCCCATGCTTGACACCGCCCCACTCCCCGTCAACCCGGCCCGGCCTTCGGGCAGGCCCCTCATCGTCATCGTCGGCGACGCGGAACAGGCGCTTGAGCGGCTGTGCGACTGGAAGCCCCTTCAGGCCCTGGCCGAGGTGGTGATTCATCACCAGCCACTGCACGGACAGGCGCTGGTCGAGGCACTGAAACATGCCGACGCCGTGGTGCTGGTGCGCGACCGCACGCCGTTTGACGCCGAACTGCTGGCGCAGCTGCCCAGGCTGCGTTACCTCGTCTTCACCGGCACCCGCAACACCACGCTGGACCTGGCCGCGTTGGCTGCGCGCGGCATTCCGGTCAGCCACACGGAATGGGGACCGTCGAAAGACAGCACCTGCGAAATGACCTGGGCGCTGATTCTGGCGGCCACGCGCCAGCTGGAGCAGCAAACCGCCCTGCTTCGCCAGGGCTTGTGGCGTCCGCAGGCAGCGCTGCCGCTGGCCGGCGTGCTGCACGGGCAGACGCTCGGGTTGATCGGGCTGGGGGAAATCGGCGGGCGTGTCGCCAGGGTCGGCCAGGCGCTGGGCATGAACGTCGTGGCCTGGAGTCCGCGCATGACGCCCGAGCGGGCGGCAGCGCATGGCGCCGTCGCCGTCTCGCTCGAAGCGTTGCTGAGCACTTCAAAAGTGGTCAGCCTGCACCTGGTTCCCACGCCGGCCACGCGCCAGCTGCTCAATCCGGAGCGGCTGGCCCTGATGCGGCCGGACAGCCTGCTGGTCAACACCTCGCGGTCGGCGTTGATAGACACCGACGCGCTGGTCGAGGCATTGAAACAGGGCCGGCCGGGTTTTGCCGCGCTGGACGTGTTCGACGTGGAGCCATTGCCCATCGACTCGCCGCTGCGCCAGCTGCCCAACATGCTGCTGACACCGCACCTCGGGTTTGTCACCGAACCGGTGTTCGAGCGCTTCGCCACGGGTGTCATGGAATGCCTGAACGCCTGGCTGGCGGGGAAGCCGCTGGTTCGGGTGCTGGCACCGGATGGCAAGGCCTGAAGCCGAAATCCGGCGGATGCCGGGCGATCAGGTTTGAAAAGACGTAAAAAAGCGCGCTATCCATGATAGATAGCGCGCTGTCCTTGGCGGAGAGGGTGGGATTCGAACCCACGGTACCTTGCGGTACGCCTGATTTCGAGTCAGGTACATTCGGCCACTCTGCCACCTCTCCTATGTTTCGAGCCGCAATTCTAGCAGGCTGAAATGCCGCTTCAGGCGAGCGGCGGCGAAAGAGTCGTCATGCCGCCCATGTAGGGCTGCAGCACCGCTGGAATATCGACATGGCTGTCGGCGCGCTGGTAGTTTTCAAGCACCGCCACCAGCGTGCGGCCCACCGCCAGGCCCGAGCCGTTGAGCGTGTGGACGAACTCGTTCTTGCCCTGCGCGTTCTTGAACCTCGCCTGCAGCCGGCGCGCCTGGAAGGCTTCGCAGTTGGAGACCGAGCTGATCTCGCGGTAGGTGTTTTGCGCTGGCAGCCACACTTCGAGGTCGTAGGTCTTGCTGGCGCCAAAACCCATGTCGCCGGTGCACAGCAGCATGACGCGGTACGGCAGGCCGAGCTTTTGCAAAATGACTTCGGCATGGCCGGTCATTTCCTCCAGCGCCTCATAGCTTTTCTCAGGATGCACGATCTGGACCATTTCCACCTTGTCGAACTGGTGCTGGCGGATCATGCCCCGCGTGTCGCGGCCGTAGCTGCCGGCCTCCGAGCGAAAGCACGGCGTGTGGGCGGTGAACTTCAGCGGCAACTGTGCCTGCGGCACGATTTCATCACGCATGAAGTTGGTCAGCGGCACTTCAGAGGTGGGAATCAGGTAGAGCGCGGCATTTTCAGCCTGGCCCTCCTGCCCGCCCTTGTTGGCGGCAAACAGGTCTTCCTCGAACTTGGGCAGCTGGCCGGTGCCGCGCAGCGAATCGCCGTTGACGATGTAGGGCACGTAGCATTCGGTGTAACCGTGCTCTGCCGTCTGCACATCAAGCATGAACTGCGACAGGGCGCGGTGCAGGCGTGCCAGCGGGCCTTTCATGACGGTGAAGCGGGAACCCGTCAGCTTGGTGCCGAGCTCGAAGTCCAGCCCCAGCGGCTGGCCCAAGTCCACATGGTCTTTCGGCTCGAAGGTGATCGCCGCCGGCTCGCCGCCCAGGCCTTCGACCGGGCTCCATTTGCGCACCTCCAGGTTGCCGGCCTCGCCGATGCCGAGCGGCACGCTGTCATGCGGCAAGTTGGGCACGGCCAGCAGCAGCGCCTGCATTTCAAGCTGAATCTGATCCAGACGCACAGCCGATGATTCGAGTTCGGCTTTGGAATTGCTGACCAGTTCCATCACGGCGCTGGCGTCCTCGCCCTGGGCCTTGAGCTGGCCGATCTGCTTGGACAAGGTGCCGCGCTGGCTTTGCAGCGCCTCGGTCCGGGTCTGCACCGCCTTGCGTTCGGCCTCCAGCGCTTGATAAGCCTCGACATTGAGAAAGGTTTGCGGGCTTTTACGCATCTCCAGCCGGGCAATGGCGGAAGGCAGGTCTTTACGGAGCAGGTGGATGTCTAGCATGGAGGAATTGTATTGATGCCGCAAAGCGGCAGGTTCAGTTCAGGCTGGCGGGGTCGAGGTTGGCGCCGCAAATGACCAGGCAGACGGTTTCGTCAGGGCGCGGCAGGTAGCGCCCGCTCTGCAGCGCCGCCAGCGGCAGGGCGGCCGCCGGCTCGACGGCAAGTTTGAGTTCTTTCCAGAGCCACAGCTGGGCAGCGCGGATTGATTCGTCGGTCAGCAGCAGCGCATCGCGCACTTGGGCCTGGGTGACTTCCCAGGCCAGGGCGCCGATGCGCTTGGCCCCGAGCGAATCGGCCGCGATGCCGCTGACGGCCACGTCGACCGGCCGGCCGGCTTCACGGGCCCTGAACAGGCTGGGCGCCAGCTCCGGCTCCAGCGCGACGACGCGGCTGCGCTGGCCGAACCAGCCGGCCACGCCGCCGATCAGCCCGCCGCCGCCGACGCTGACCAGCACCGAGCCCGGCAGGCCGCCCTGCTGCTCGATCTCCAGGGCCATCGTGCCGGCGCCCACCAGCACTTCGGGCTGGTCGTAGGCATGGGTCAGCAAGGCGCCGGTGTCCTGCTGGCGCGCCAGGCAGGCCTGCAGCGCATCGGCATAGGCCGCGCCGCCGACCACCACGCGGGCGCCCAGGCCCGCCAGCCGGGCGCGCTTGGCCGGGCTGGAGATTTCCGGCACGAAAACTTCGCAGGCCACGCCCAGCTCACGCGCCGCCGCCGCCGTGGCGATGCCGGCGTTGCCGCCCGAGGCCACGATCACGCCGCTGGGCGGAATCGGGTTGGACAGCAAGCGGTTGAGCATGCCGCGCGCCTTGAAGCTGCCGCCGGTCTGCAGATGCTCCAGCTTCAACCAGACTTCAGCGCAGTTCACGCCAAGCGCCCTGCCGGGCAGCCTCCAGAGCGGCGTTTGATGAATAAAGTGGCTGTAGCGCAGGTTAAATATGCGCTGGCAGCTCTCGATTTGATAGCAATCAATCATCGTCGCCGCTCAGGTCTGCTGATGCAGCTGGCTGTCACCCACGCCGAGGTGCTGGCCCTGCGCATCGAGCCGCAAGCCCTTGGGCAGCGGGAACTTGATGGTCTCTTCGACGCCGTCCATTTTGCGGATCGACACGGCGCCCAGCGCCTTGATGCGGTCGATCACCTGCTTGACCAGAATCTCGGGGGCCGATGCGCCCGCCGTGAGGCCGACCCGGCTCTTGCCTTCAAACCATTGCTCGCGCAGTTCGCTGGCGTCATCGACCATGTAGGCCTCGGTGCCGAGCTTGGCGGCCAGCTCGCGCAGGCGGTTGCTGTTGGAGCTGGTCGGGCTGCCCACGACGATCAGGATGTCGACCTGCGGGCTGAGCACCTTGACCGCGTCCTGGCGGTTCTGGGTGGCGTAGCAGATGTCCTGCTGCTTGGGCTTGCGCACCTGCGGGAACCTAGCCACGATGGCCGCGCTGATCTCGGCCGCGTCATCGACGCTCAGCGTGGTCTGCGTGACCACCGCCAGCCGCTCGGTCTGCAGCGGCGTGATGCGCGCCACGTCGGCCACGTCCTCCACCAGGTGAATGCCGCTGTCGAGCTGTCCCATGGTGCCCTCGACCTCGGGGTGGCCCTTGTGGCCGATCATGATGAACTCGTAGCCTTCCTTGTTCAGCTTGGCGACCTCGACATGCACCTTGGTGACCAGCGGGCAGGTGGCATCGAAGATCTGGAAGCCGCGCGCCTGCGCCTCCTGCTGCACGGCGCGGCTGACGCCATGAGCGCTGAAAACCAGCGTGGCGCCGGGCGGCACGTCGGACAGCTCCTCGATGAAAATCGCGCCCTTGGTCTTGAGGTCGTTCACGACGTAAGTGTTGTGGACGATTTCATGGCGCACATAGATCGGCGCGCCGAACTTGATCAGCGCCCGCTCGACGATTTCAATCGCCCGGTCCACGCCGGCGCAAAAGCCGCGCGGCTCGGCCAGCAGGATTTCTTGCGGAAGCGAGGCCGCCTGCGCCGAAGCGGCGGGCACGGGTGTCGATGCATCAGTCATAGCACGCCAATCACCTGGACTTCAAACTCCACCGGCTGGCCGGCCAGCGGATGGTTGAAGTCGAACTGCACCGCATCGCCGTCCTTGCCGCCATTGACCTGCTGCACCGCGCCGGCGTACTGGCCCTGGCCGTCGGGCGTCGGGAACTGCACCACGTCGCCCACGCTGTAGCGCTCATGCGGGTCGCCCAGTTCATCGAGCAGCTTGCGCGCCACCCATTGCAGCAGCTCCGGGTTGCGCTCGCCGAACGCCTCGCCGGCCGGCAGCTCGAACGTCTTGCGCTCGCCTTCGGCCAGGCCGACCAGGCAGGCCTCCAGCGCCGGCGACAGCTCGCCGTTGCCCAGGCTCAGCGTGGCGGGCTTGCCGCCGAAGGTGTCGATGATGCTGGCGCCACCCGGAGGCGCCATGCGGTAGTGCAGCGTCAGGAAAGAGCCGGGCTGGACCACCGGGACGGACTCAAGCTGGCTGGAGGATTGCAAGGTAGGCATAGGGCTTTCAAGGCGGTCACGATGGGCCGGCAACAGGTACGGAGTTGCCCCTATTGTAGAAAACAAGCCCTGCCCCGGCCGCCACGCCAGGCTTTTTCCGCAATTTCCCCGGTATTTCTGGGATTCACCCAGGTTTCAACGCCCCACGCAGGCATTAGCCTGCAGGCATACTGGAATTTACTTTTGATTTCAGAATTTTCACCAGGTTTCCACACATGCTCCTCAAAGACCTGCCCCAGGCGGCCCGGCCGCGTGAAAAGCTGCTGGCGCGCGGCCCCGGCGCGCTCAGCGATGCCGAACTGCTGGCCTTGCTGCTGCGCACCGGGCTGCCCGGCAAGAACGCGCTGCAGATGGGCCAGGAGCTGCTCGACAATTTCGGCGGCGTAGCCGGCCTGCTGCACACCGGGCCCGAAGCGCTCAAATGCATCAAGGGGCTGGGGCCGGCCAAGCGGGCCGAGATCGCCTCCGTGCTGGAGCTGGCGCGGCGCGCCCTGGCCGAGGAGCTGAAGGAAAAGGCGCTGCTCACCTCGCAGCAAGCCGTGCGCGACTACCTGCAGCTGCAGCTGGGCAGCCGGCCGCACGAGATTTTCGCGGTGCTGTTCCTGGACAGCCAGCACCGGCTGATTGCGCTCGAAGAGCTGTTTCGCGGCACGCTGACGCAAACCAGCGTCTATCCGCGCGAGGTGGTGATCCGGGCGCTGGCGCTCAATGCGGCCAGCGTGGTGCTGGCGCACAACCACCCGAGCGGCGCGGCCCAGCCGTCGCGCGCCGACGAGCTGCTCACGCAAACCCTGAAAGCCGCGCTGGCGCTGGTTGATGTGCGGGTGCTCGACCATTTTGTGGTGACAAGTACCCAGGCGGTTTCCATGGCAGAGCTGGGACTGCTTTAGGATGGGGCCTTCCGTGCTTTTCCGCACTTCAACACCACGCCCTCATGATCTCGCCCTCTTCCCAACGCCCCAAAAGCTTGCCGATCCGGGATATGAAAGACCTGTCGCAGGTGCGGCGCGAGCTGCAGGACCGCAGCCGGCTGGAAGCTGAAAAACAGGCTGCGCTGGCCGCCGTGGCCGCCCGTGCCAGGGCTGAAAAAGAGCTGTTTGCCCGCGCTGTCGGCCGGGTGGTCTCGCTGGCGCCGCAGCACCGGCCCGGCCACAAAGCCACCTTGCAGCGCACGCTGCCCGCGCCGGTTGCCGAGCAGCAGCGCCTGGACGATGAATCGGTGATGCGCGAAGCGCTGTCCGACGAGTTCGATGTCGAAACCCTGCTGCACACCGACGAGTCCCTGAGCTTTCGCCGGCCCGGCATGGGCCCGGACGTGGTGCGCAAGCTGCGCCGGGGCGAATGGAGCATCCAGCGCCAGCTCGACCTGCACGGCTTGCGACGGGAGGCCGCCCGCGAGGCGCTCGGCGCCTTCATCCGCGAGGCCATGAAGGCCGGCCTGCGCTGCGTGCGCATCGTGCATGGCAAGGGGCTGGGTTCGCCCGGCAAGGCACCGGTGCTCAAGGGCCGGGTGCAGAGCTGGCTGATCCAGAAGCAGGAGGTACTGGCTTTCGTGCAGGCCCGGCCGGCCGAGGGCGGCGCCGGGGCGCTGGTGGTGCTGCTGGCGCGGGGTTGACGGGCTTGGCCCTGCCTGGCGCCAGGGCGCAATCACCCTCGCTGGCAACCGCCGCCCCGCTCTCTTTTTGCTATTTTTTTAGTAGCTGTTCGTGCAGGCAGATTCTGCGGTGCAGCCACTTTTCATACTCAATTGCGCAAGTTCTGCTGCCCCGTGCTTCTCCTTCCTGCCGGGAAGGCTGGGATGGGGGCCGCGCCCGAATCCGGTTTGTCCTGCCCGCGCTGAGCGGCGTTTGCCAGTCAGGGCAATGGCACCCTAGACCAGCCCGGCCACCTGAAGCTCTTTTTTCGCATAGGCGTAGTACAGCGGCGCGGCAACCAGGCCCGGCAGGCCGAACACCGCCTCGCCCACGAACATGACGGCCAGCAGTTCCCAGGCGGCGGTGTTGGTGCGCTTGCCCAGTATCTTGGCGTTGATCAGGTATTCGGTCTTGTGGATGACGATTAGGAACACCAGGCAGGCCAGGCCGACGGCCGGTGAAATCGAGATGCCGGCCAGCGTGATGACACCGTTGCAGATCAGGTTGCCGACGATGGGAATCAGGCCGGCGAAGAAGGTCAGCGCCACCAGCTCGCCCACGTAAGGCATGTGCACGCCGAACAGCGGCAGCGCCACCAGCAGGAACAGCGCGGTGAGCGTCGCATTGACTGCGGCGATCCAGAACTGGGCCACCACGATCTGGCGGAAGGCGTCGATGAAATGCCCGGCCCGCTGGCGCACCTCCAGCCGCAGCGGGGCGTTGTCCGGCCTTTTGGCGCTGCCCTTGATGAGGGCGCCAACGACGATGCCCACATAGGCCAGCAGCAGGCCATGCAGCCCGGCGGTGCCGGCGCCGGTCAGCGCCTGGGCCTTGGACTTGAGGTAGCCCGCCAGCCAGACCTGTGCCTCGGTCAGCTCATCGGGCAGGTGGACGGCCAGATCGGCCGGCAGTTTCTGGCGGATTTCGAGCACCGTGCCGGCCAGGTAGTGCAGCAGCGACTGGTAGTGCCCGACAAAGCCGAACGCCATGCCTTTGGCATTGGCCAGCAGCAGCCCCAGCCCGAGCAAGGGAAAAAAGATGACCACGGCGGCGGCCACGCCCGGACTGCAGCGCGGTTTTTTGCCGTGCCCGTCGCCCGTCAGCACCACTGTAAGCAGATAGCCCAGGCAGACCGCCAGCAGGCCGGGCAGCAGCCCGTAGATCAGCGTGCCGATGCACAGCAGGAAGGCCAGCGCATAGCTGGTGATCCTGACAGGCGCTGCAACGCGCAGGGCTTGGGGAACAGGGACGGGTTTATTGAGTGGTTTGAGCATAAAAATGGCAGGATTTTTGTCGATTCTGACACTGCCGCCCCCTGAAAGCGCAAAACCGTGCAGCGCCGGCTGTTACTGCGGCGACGGGGCAATGCGGCGCCAGGCGCGGGCGGTGCAGCTGCGAAGGGCTGGCCTCTTATGGCCTGGAGGCTCTGCGCTATGTATTCAATAGCTAACTGCGCAGGTACATAGTTCGCCACAGGCCTTTTTTGCTCAAAACCAATGGCTATTCAGCTTGCCAGAACGGCGACTTCAGGCCTTTGGGGAAACGCAAACCGCATTCAGACCCTGCGGTAACCCGAGCCGCTGAAAAATCATTGCTTCAAGCATCAAACAGGCATGCAGCGCAAGAACCACCTGCGCAGACAGCTATTTTTTTGATAGTAAGGTAGCCTCGTTCAGTTCACTCAAGGCAACACCGCCCGGCGGTTTCCCACAAGCTCATTCCCCGCGATTGCGCATCCAGTCGGCCGTCTGGAAAAACGAGGCGTTCAGCCGCGTGCGCAAGGCCTCGTCCACCCCGGTTTCCCGCATCGCCTGGTCCATGCAGGCCAGCCACTGGTCGCGCTCCTGGATGCCGATGCTGCCGCCGCCGGTCTGCTGCGGCATGTGGCGCTGGCGCAGGCGCGGATGGCCGAAGCGCTCGGTGTAGTGCTGCGGTCCGCCGAGCCAGCCGCACAGGAACCAGAACAGGCGCTGCCGGGCGTTGTCCAGGGTGCTGCCGTGGGCAGCCCGCAACGCCGCGTAGCCCGGCTCCAGCTCCATCAGGTCATAAAACCGCTCGACCAGCGCCTTGACGCGCGCCTCGCCGCCGATCCAGGCGAACGGGGTTTCGAAAGGCGGGGCGCCGGGGGACTTTTCTTCTACCTGCATGACTTTTGGCGTTTCGCTGGATGGGATTTATTGGGATTTTCGCAGCGTCTCGACCACCGGCGTGTTCAGCACGGCGCGCAGCCCCCACCAGCCCGCCGCCAGCGCCAGCCCAGCGCCGGCCAGGCTGCCGAAGACCGGCACGGTCCAGGAGCCGGCCCAGTTGAAGTCGAACACATAGCGCGCCAGCCCCCAGCCCACGGCCAGCGACACCAGCGACGCCAGAAAGCCCGCCAGCAAGCCGACGCCGGCCAGCTCGGCGCGCTGCACCTGCCGCAGCAGCGACGCCCTGGCGCCGACGGCCCGCATGATGGCGAACTCGCGGGCGCGCTCCTCGCGCGTGGCGGTGATGGCGGCGAACAGCACCACCAGCCCGGCCGCCAGCGTGAAGCCGAACAGGAATTCGACCGCCCGGATCACCTGGTCCAGCACCCGCTGCACCTGCGCCAGCGTGCTGCTCATATCGACATTGGTGATGTTCGGGAAGGCCTTGACCAGCGCGTTGTCAAAACTCTGCGGCCGGTCTGGCCCGGCGGCCGCCTGCGCCGCCGGCTCGGGCGCCCGGAAGGCGCTGATATAGGACACCGGCACGTCGGCGGGCAGCTGCGCCACCGGGTACATGACGAAGAAATTGACATGCATCGAGCCCCAGTCGACCTTGCGCAGGCTGGTGATCCTGGCCTCGCTCGGCTGGCCGCCGATGTCAAAGCGCAGGCTGTCGCCGAGCTTGAGGCCCAGCGTCTTGGCCAGGCCCTCCTCGACGCTGATGGCGTCCTTCTCGCCCGCCGTCCAGCTACCGGCCACGACTTCGTTGTGCGCTGGTCTGTCAGGGCTGTTGGACAGGTTGAACTCGCGGTCCACCAGCCGCTTGGCCCGGTCGTCCTCGAAATTGTCGGGCGTGATGTCCTTGCCGTTGACGGCGACCAGCCGGCCCCGGATCATCGGATACCAGTCGAACTTCGCCACCCCGCCGTCCTTGAGCGCTTTTTGAAAGGCCTCGGACTGGTCGGGCTGCACATTGATGACGAAACGGTTCGGCGCATCGGCGGGCGTGGCGTTGCGCCAGCTGCTGATGAGGTCGGTGCGCAGCAGCACCAGCAGCATCAGCGCCAGCAGGCCGACCGCCAGGGCGCTGGTCTGCACCACGGCATAGGCCGGGCGGGCCGACAGCTGCCGGGTCGCCAGCACCAGCCAGCGCGGCGCCGTGGTTTCATTGACGCTGGCGCGCAGCAGCTTGACGGCGGCGTAACTCGCCAGCGCAAACACCACCACCGCGCCGGCAAAGCCGCCGACGGCGATCAGGCCCAGCTTCAAGTCGCGGCTGGCGGCCAGCAGCAACGCGGCAAAGCCCAGCACGCCCAGCCCCAGCACCAGCATCGAGGCCGGCTTGAGGTTGCCGACATCGCGCCGGATCACCCGCAGCGGCGGCACCTGGGCCAGCTGCAGCACCGGCGGCAGGCCGAAGGCCAGCAGCAGCGTCAGCCCCATGCCCATGCCGAATACGGCCGGCCACAGGCTGGCGGCAGGCAGCGTGGCGCTGACCAGCCCGGCCAGCAGCAGCACGAAAACATAATGCACCGCAAACCCGAGCGCCACGCCCAGGGCGCTGGCGGCCAGGCCGGCCACCACGAACTCGAAGGTGTAGGCCAGCGCGATGGTGCGCTGCGGCTGGCCGAGCACCCGCAGCATGGCGCAGTCGTCCAGGTGCTTGGCGGCAAAGCTGCGCGCCACGATGGCGACCGCCACCGCGCTGAGCAGCGCGGCCAGCAGCGCCACCAGGTTCAGGAATTTCTCGGCCCGCGCCAGCGTCTGCTGCATCTCCGGGCTGCCGCTCTCCAGCGACTCCAGCCGCGCGCCGCGCAGGCCGGTCTGAGCGGCCGGCTTCTTGAGTTCATCAGTGGCCCAGTTGACATAGGACTTGACCGCCTGCGGCCTGTCGCCTGCCACGGCAAAGCGGTAATTCGTCCGGCTGGCGGGCTGGATCAGGCCGGTGGCGGCCACATCGCGTTCATTGATCATCACGCGCGGCGAAAAGCTCATGAAGCCGGCGCCCCGGTCGGGCTCCTGCACGATGACGCGCGTGACCTTGAAGCTCGAATCGCCCATCAGCAGCGGCTGCCCGAGCTTGAGGCCCAGCGCATCGAGCAGCGACGCATCGGCCCAGACGGTGCCGGGCGCGGGAATCTCGCGGGTCGCCTCGCCGGCGCCGCCCGCACTGTCGGCCACCTTCATGCTGCCGCGCAGCGGGTAGCCGCCCGGCACGGCCTTGAAGGCGACCAGTTTGCTGGCGCCGCCGTCCTCGTCCCGCGCCCTGGCCATGGTCGGGAAGGTGACGGTCGCCAGGGCCTGCAGGCCCAGCGCCTGCGCCCGCTCGGCAAAAGCCGGCGGCAGCGGGCCGTCGCTGCGAATGACGGCATCGCCGCCGAGCAGCTGCAGGGCGTCGCGCTGCAGACCGCCGTTGAGCCGGTCGGCAAAAAAGCCAACGGCGGTGAGGGAGGCGACCGCCAGCGTGACGGCCACCATCAGCAGCCGCAATTCGCCGGCCCGCAAATCGCGCAGCAGGGTTTTCCAGCCAAGCTTGAGAAAAAGAGTGTTCATGGCGTGACCTTAGCGCACAACAGCAAGTCGGGGCAGTTTGAAGGGTTGATGTGGCCGGAAAAAGAGCTGGGCGGGCCGTCCCTGGCACTGCTCGGCGGCATGCGCAATGGATCGGTTCACGGTGACTACGCAACTCCCTGCGATGGCGGTCATTGCCGCCAAGGCGGGAATCCAGTGCGGCGCTGCATCAGTCACTTGTTTGCGATGCCGCTGGATTCCCAGCTTCGCCGTAATGACGCTGATTTTTCTGCAGGGCTTGCGTTCGAGGCGGCAAGCACTCACGTCGTCACAATTTACAAGCCAAATCAGCCCCTGGCGCATGTTCTGCCTGCGCAAACAGCTACCAAAACCATAGCATTAGGCAGTGCTGGCGGCTCAGGTTTCTACACCGGCAGCCCGGCCCCGGCAACCGCCGACGCCAGCTCCGGCTGCAGCCTGAGCCTTTGCGCATGGCTGTAGCACAGGAAACGCTTGTTGGTGGCACGGCCAATCGCGCACAGCCCCACCGCCTGCGCGACCTGGTGGCCCATCTGGGTGATGCCGCTGCGCGACACCACGACCGGCACACCCATCTGCGCCGACTTGATGACCATCTCGCTGGTCAGCCGGCCGGTGGTGTAGAAGATCAGCCCAGCAGCTTGAGAAATGGGTCGCAGCACCTCCACTGCCACCATTTCGGCAACATCACCCTCGGCGCGCAGTGAACCAAACGGAGCGGTGAGCGTGGGCGCGTCGGTTCCCTGCAAGTCAGGGCCGCAGGACCGGCTTTGCCGGACTGCAGGCGCAGCGGCCCCCTCGGGGGGCAGCGAACCACGCGAAGCGGGGAGCGTGGGGGCCATATTCATCCACATCCAGCCCGCTATCGTGTCTATCGCGTTGTGCCGGCCCACGTCCTCGACGAACAGCAGCATCTCGGCCTCGCCCGAAGCGGTGGAAAACAGCGCGCAGGCATGCACCGAGCCGGCCGACTTGTAGGTCGTTTCCTTGAGCCGGATAGTGTTGACCAGCCCGTAGAGCTGGCTTTGGGTAATGCAGGCCTCTGGCGGCAGCCTGATCTGGTCCACTTCGTCCATCAGCCCGCCGAACACGCTGCCCTGGCCGCAGCCGGTGGTGACGACGCGCTGGGCGGTCTTTGCTTCGATGTCCTCGATGCCGCGCACGGTCTTGACGGCGGCGGCGCCGACCTCCCAGTCCACCGTGATGGATTCGATCTCGTTCACCGCCTTCACCAGCCGCTGGTTGCGCAGGTAGCCCAGCACCAGCAGCTCGGGGTTGGCGCCCAGCGTCATCAGGGTGACCAGCTCGCGCTTATCGACATACACCGTCAGGGCGCGCTCGGCGGGAATCGAGACTTGCTGCCGCTCGCCATGTTCGTTGACGGCCTCGATTTCGCTGGTCAGGGGCGCCTGCGCTTGCGTCAAGTGGGGAAGATTCATGGGCGGACTATAGTAAAAAAGGCCGGTGCCTCGCGGCCCGGCCTTTCATGGCAAATGCAGAAATTCTTGTTTTCAGGGCTTCTTTTCCGGATTGCCGACCGCATCGGGCACCTTGGTGCTGGGCGGGCTGGCGGCGGTCTCGGCGGGTGAATGCGCACCGGATGCTTCCAGCGGTTTGGCCGCCTCGACCGGTGCATAGGAAAAGGCGCCCGGATCAGCGCAGGGCGGCGTGGCGGTGGCAGCGGCGAGCGGCTTGCCTGCGGCCTGGGCTGTCTTCTGGTAGCTGGCGGCCACCCGGTCCTGCGCCTGGCACAGTTGGTAGGTATCGACCTTGCCGGCCCAGGCGGCCTTGGCGGCGGCTTCGTCGGACTTGGCCTTGGCTTCCGGTGTGGGCGGCGGCAGCTTGGCGCTTGCCAGTGCGCAGGCGCCAAGCAGCAGGCCGGTCATCAGGTGTTTTTTCATGGAAATCCTTGGCTTGGTGATTGTGCGGACTGTTTCACGCCTGCCTTCATGCCTGGGCCACTGGCCTGGCCGGCGTCACGGTTGCCGCGCCGTTCTGGCTGCGCTCGGCGGGAATGCGGCCGGCCTTGATGTCGTCATACCAGTATTCATGGTGCTCGCGCGCCCAGGTCTCATCGACATAGCCGGTCTTCATGCCCTGGTAGGCGCCCTGCATGCCAATCGTGCCGAGGTAGATGTGGCCCATGAACATCGCTATCATCAGCACCGTGGCCACGGCATGCACCATGTGCGCCACCTGCATCGTGGCACGCTCGTACAGCAGGCCGGGCAGCAGCTTGTCGAGCACCAGCCCGGAGCCGACGACGATCAGCCCCAGGAACAGCACGCCGCCCCAAAACACCAGCTTTTCGCCGGCGTTGAAGCGGTGCGACGGCACGTCCTTGCCCGAAAACAGGCCGCCGCCCTTGAGTATCCAGTTGATGTCGTCCCGGCTCGGCAGGTTGTCGCGCAGGAAGGTAAAGAACACGATGACCAGGGACACGG
Organism: Polaromonas sp.; assembly: GCA_028291905.1. Classification (GTDB taxonomy): domain Bacteria; phylum Pseudomonadota; class Gammaproteobacteria; order Burkholderiales; family Burkholderiaceae_C; genus Polaromonas. Next base: position 12,798 of record JAQGNK010000396.1, on the reverse strand, counting down.
CGAACACCGGCCCGGCAAAGTTGTGCAGATTCTTCAGCGCATAGGCCAGCCAGCCGAACAGCGTGCCGCCCATGACCGGCAGCGCGAAGAACTTGCCGAAAGCCATCACGAGGCCGGAAATCGCCAGGATGGAGAACGCGATGGCATTGGCCCAGTGCGCCGACCGCTCGAACGGCGTGAAGCGCTCGATCTTGCGGCCGGTTTCGGCGCCGTGCAGCTTGAGGCTGCCCTTGCCGAAGTAAAACAGGGCAATCGCGCCGAAGACGATCAGCAGCAAGGCGCCGCCGTAGGGAATCAGCCAGTTGTTGCGCACCTCGCGCCAAGCCTGGCCCGCATTGGTCAGGCGCGAGCCGGGGTACTGCACGAAAGGCTGGATCAGATTGCCGGCTTCGGGCGCCTCGCTCTTGGGCAGGCTGCTGTAGCCGGTCACGCCCTCGCCCACCTGCCGCCACATCGGCGCATTGTTGCCAGGCTGGACCTTGGCGCGCTCGCCGTTGGACTGGCTGGCATAGCCGGGCAGCTGGCCGGCGTCGGGCTTGACTTCAAAAATGTTCTGGCCCTGGATGCCGCCGGTGGCAGCGGGCGCGGCAGGCACGGCGACAGCGGCTGCGGGGGTTTGATCTGCTGTTGCAGGGGGTGAAGCGCCCGGTGCCGGCACCTGGGCATCCGCTGCCCCAGCCAGGCCAATCGCTATGGAAAACATAGCTAGCTGCGCATATTTCATATGGGCTCCGCTCAGTTTATCTTTGTATATTCGTTCTGGCTGTTCTGCATCCGGGTTTTCAGCCCCTGCTCCCAGCTGCCTTTGTCGGTAGCCTTCCAGCCGGGCGCGACAAATTCATTTTGCGCACCCTGGTAAGGCGCCACGTCGATTCGGTTGCTGCCCAGGGTTTGCGGTTTTTCGCCGCAGGCCGACAAGGCGGCCAAAGCCGCCAGCAGCGGCACCAGCAGGGCCAGGCGCTTCATGATTTCACCCCCGCCGGCGGCTGGCCGGCCTGCTTCGAGCCGTAGGCCGTGCCCCAGCCCCAGACCTCGGCGCCCTTGCCGCGCTGCACCACCCGGTTGCGGAAAATATCGGCCACGACATCGCCGTCGCCGGCGAGCAGCGCCTTGGTCGAGCACATTTCGGCGCAGGCCGGCAGCTTGCCTTCGGCCAGGCGGTTGCGGCCGTATTTCTCAAACTCGGCCTGGCTGCCGTTGACTTCGGGCCCGCCGGCGCAGAAGGTGCATTTGTCCATCTTGCCGCGCACCCCGAAGGTGCCGCTGGCCGGAAACTGCGGCGCGCCGAACGGGCAGGCATACGAGCAATAGCCGCAACCGATGCAGATGTCCTTGTCATGCAGCACCACGCCTTCGTCGGTGCGGTAGAAGCAGTTGACCGGGCATACCGCCATGCAGGGCGCGTCGCTGCAGTGCATACAGGCGACGGAAATGGATTTTTCGCCGGGAACGCCGTCGTTCAGCGTGACCACGCGGCGGCGGTTGACGCCCCACGGCACTTCGTTTTCGTTCTTGCAGGCGGTAACGCAGCCGTTGCACTCAATGCAGCGCTCGGCGTCACAGACAAATTTCATGCGTGCCATTGTTCTTACCTATGCTTTTTCTACGTTGCACACTGTCGTTTTTGTTTCCTGCATCATCGTCACGCTGTCGTAGCCGTAGGTGGTGCCGGTATTGATGGCCTCGCCGCGCACCACTGGCGCCGCGCCCGCCGGGTAGTAAGCCAGCATGTCGGCACCCTGCCAACGGCCGGAAAAGTGAAACGGCATGAACACGGTGTCTGGCCCGACACGCTCGGTCACCAGCGCCTGCACATTGAGCCGGGCGCCGGTCGGGGTGCTGACCCAGGCGCGCTCGCCGTTGCGGATGCCCTTGGCGGCGGCGACCTTGGGGTTGATCTCGATGAACATTTCCTGCTGCAGCTCGGCCAGCCAGGGGTTGGAGCGGGTTTCCTCGCCGCCGCCCTCGTATTCGACCAGCCGGCCCGAGGTCATGATCAGCGGGAATTTTTCATGCACCTTGTCGGCAATGTTCTTGTCCTGCAGGGTCTTGTAGAGCGTCGGCAGGCGCCAGAAGGCCTTCTTGTCGTCATGCGTCGGGTACTTGGCCACCAGGTCGGGCCGGATGCCGTAGAGCGGCTCGCGGTGCTGCGGAATCGCATCGGGGAAATTCCACACCACGGCCCGGGCCTTGGCATTGCCGAACGGATGGCAGCCATGGTTTTTCATGACCACGCGGATGATGCCGCCGGACGAGTCGGTCTTCCAGTTCTTGCCCTCGGCGGCCAGCTTCTCGGGCTCGCTCAGCTCATCCCACCAGCCGAGCTTTTTCATCAGCAGGTGGTCGAACTCGGGGTAGCCGGTGGTGATGTCGGCGCCCAGCGAATGCGAACCGTCCTCGGCCAGCAGGCTCTTGCCTTCGCGCTCGACGCCGAAATTGGCGCGGAAGTTGCCGCCGCCGTCCATCACATGCTTGGACGTGTCGTAGAGGTTGGGCGAGCCGGGATGCTTCATCTCGGGCGTGCCCCAGCACGGCCACGGCAGGCCGAAATAGTCGCCCATGGTGTCGTAGCCGGTCAGCTTGTCCTTGCCGCCCCTGGATTTGAGGGTCTTGACATCGAACAGGTGCATGTTGCGCATGTGGGCCTTGAGCCGCTCCGGGCTCTGGCCGGTGTAGCCGATGGTCCAGCAGGTCTTGTTGATTTCCCGCAGGATGTCCTCGGGCACGGGCTCGTCCATGCCCTTGACCTTTTGCATCTTGAAGTTCTTGCTCAACTCCTTGCCGAAACCCAGCTTGTCGGCGAACTGCTGCATGATCATGTGGTCGCTGCGGCTCTCCCACAGCGGCTCGATGACCTTTTCGCGCCACTGGATCGAGCGGTTCGAGGCGGTGACCGAGCCACTGGTCTCGAACTGGGTGGCCGCCGGCAGCAGGTACACCGCGCGGTTCGGATTCTGGTCCTCGGCCTTGCCCGGCATGGCGGCCATGGCGGCGGTGGCTGAGGGGTAGGGATCGACCACCACCAGCAGGTCCAGCTTGTCCATGGCGCGCTTCATTTCCAGGCCACGGGTCTGGGAATTGGGCGCATGGCCCCAGAAGAAGACGCCGCGCAGGTTGGAATCCTGGTCGATGAATTCGTTTTTCTCCATCACACCGTCAATCCAGCGCGACACGGTGATGCCAGGCTTGCCCATCATCGCCGGCGAAGAATAGCGGCCCTTGATCCAGTCGAAATCGACGCCCCAGGTCTTGGCGAAATGCTTCCACGAGCCTTCGGTCAGGCCATAGTAGCCCGGCAGCGAGTCCGGGTTCGGGCCGACATCGGTCGCGCCCTGCACATTGTCGTGGCCCCGGAAAATGTTGGTGCCGCCGCCGGACACGCCCACGTTGCCCAGCGCCAGCTGCAGGATGCAGGAGGCGCGCACGATGGCATTGCCGGTGGTGTGCTGGGTCTGGCCCATGCACCAGACGATGGTCGAAGGCCGGTTCATGGCCATCATCTGCGCGGCCTTGAAGACCTGCGCCTCGGGCACGCCGCAAGCCTCCTCGACCTTGTCGGGCGTCCATTTGGCCAGCACTTCCTCCTTGATCTTGTCCATGCCGTAAACACGGTCGTTGATGTACTTCGCGTCTTCCCAGCCGTTCTTGAAGATGTGGTGCAGCATGCCGAACAAAAAGGGAATGTCGGAGCCCGAGCGGATGCGGATGTAGTCGTCGGACTTGGCGGCGGTGCGGGTGAAGCGCGGATCGACCACGATCATCTTGCAGCCCTTTTCCTTGGAATGCAGCATGTGCAGCATGCTGACCGGATGGGCCTCGGCGGCGTTTGAGCCGATGTACAACGCGCATTTGCTGTTCTGCATGTCGTTGTACGAATTGGTCATGGCGCCGTAGCCCCAGGTGTTGGCCACGCCGGCCACCGTGGTCGAGTGGCAGATGCGGGCCTGGTGATCGCAGTTGTTGCTGCCCCAGAAACTCATCCACTTGCGCAGAAGGTAGGCCTGCTCGTTGTTGTGCTTAGACGAGCCGATGACGTACACCGAATCCGGGCCGCTTTCCTTGCGCAGGGCTAGCATACGGGCGGTGATTTCATCAAGCGCTACGTCCCAGCTGATGCGCTCGTACTTGCCGTTCACCAGCTTCATCGGGTAGCGCAGCCGGTATTCGCCGTGGCCGTGCTCGCGCAGGGCAGCGCCCTTGGCGCAGTGGGCGCCCAGATTGATCGGCGAGTCGAACACCGGCTCCTGGCGCACCCAGACACCGTTTTCAACCACCGCATCGACCGCGCAGCCCACCGAGCAGTGGGAGCAGACAGTGCGCCTGACCTCGATTTTCGACACGCCGGTGGCTTCGCCGGGCGCTGCGGCGCCGGCCTTTTTAACCAGCGTCAGCTGGGTTGCCGCCAAGCCGACGCCGACGCCCAGGCCGGAGCGCCGCAGGAAGGCGCGCCGGTCCATGGTGGGCAAGGCGTGCGACAGGCCGCGCGTCAGGCTTTGCACAAAACGTGCGGAGCCGGTGCGATGCGCCGCCTCACCAGGAAGGCCATGGTATTTTTTCGTCAGGAGCATGCAGCTCTCCGTGGGAATTAGGGAAAAGTCAGGGAAAACGAGTCAGACGCGCGCGGTTTTGTAGTAGTGCTCGACATGCGCCGAAACGCTGTACCCGCCCCCTTTTTCAGGCGCCGGCTTGGGGGGTGCGACGGCGACCTCGGGCGGCGGCACGCCCGGCAAGGCCATGACCGCCGCGGCAGCGGCCCCTGTGGCGGCAGCGCCAAAAAAGAAATTCCGGCGCGAAGGTTTGGGTTGGCTGTCCTGCATGCTGATCCTCCTGAATACCGTTATGTAAGTGTTTGCATAACTTTACGTCAGACCTGATTGCACCACAATGGTTCACCTGAATTGAGGCGGCAAACCAAGGGAAAACCATAAGCCCCCTAAGTATTTATCAAGCGTGCCGACCCATGGCGAAGATGAATCCGGAACATGCCTGACAGCGGACATCGGCAAAACCGCTTCAGTCCAGCATGTCGAAACCCTGCGTTTCCACGCTGATGAAAGCTTGCGTGAAGACAGCCAGCGCACGGTAAAACCGTGCCCTCGGATGCTGCGCGACAGCCTCGCACATGGCGGGAAACCAGGGCTGGACATGGCGCACAAAAAAAGTGCGCTGGCGCGTCAGGTTGGCCACTTCCACATCGTCTCCGGCAATCAGGTAGCGCATGACTTCGCACAGATAAGCCACATGGTCTTCTGTTTCCGGCATGGCGTCATCACGCGCCAGCCCCAGCGCAGCGATGTCGTTGCGCAAGGCCGCCAAGGGCTTTTCATTCAAGAATCCGCTGAGATAGTGCGAACCGAAAAGATAGACCTCGGGCTTGCCCACGCCGCCGAACAGCGCATCGAATTCCTGGCGGGCCTCTGTCAGCGAACACGCGTGCGCGGCGGCGACTACATCGTGCCACGGGCCTTCAAGCAGGGCGCCGGCAGCCGGGGCTTGGGTGACGGCCACTTGCAGCCTGCCGTAAAGCAGCGCGGAGGGCGCGGCATAAAAAAGGAGTGCGAGAAGTCCGTAGACCTCGGCGCGCGCGGTTTCTTCATCCAGGGCAGAGGACGCGAGTTGTGCTTGCATGGGTGTTTTGTGTGTTTAGCGAATGTCGGAAATCTTGACTTCGTTGTCGGCCGAGTAGAGGTCGATCACCCGGCAGTCGCCGCACATCTTCAGCCGGTCGGCCGCCGCGCCCTGGAACATGGCATGGCCGGCCAGCTTGCCGAGCATGGACTCAATCGCTTTCAGTGTGCCAAAAGGCCGGCTGCAGCGGATGCAGGCATAGGGCTGCATCTCGTTGAGCACCACGGCTTCCTTGCGCTGCGGCGTGAGCGTGAACCGGGGCAGCAGGGCCAGCGCATTTTCCGGGCAGGTCTTGACGCACAGGCCGCACTGCACGCAGTTCTTCTCGATGAACTTGAGCTGCGGGCGGTCGGGGTTGTCCTGCAGCGCGCTGGCCGGACAGGCATTGACGCAGCTCAGGCACAGGGTGCAGGCATCCTTGTTGATGGCAAGCGCCCCCAGAGGCGAACCGGCGGCCGGAAGCGGGATGGCTTGCGGCCTTGCCTGCGAGGGCGACTGCGCCATCAAATGGTCCAGCGCCAGCTCCAGCGTGGCGCGCTTGTCGGCCTGCACCGCGAAGCCGGCTGGCTGCGCCACGCCCTGCGCGGGCGCTGCCTGCAGGCCGGCATCAAGGCCTGCCAGGTCGCGCGCATCCGTGGCGTCAAGAATGCGGAAATGCTCGCCCTGGTAGCCCAGCCCGGCCAGAATCGCCTGCGCCACATCCATCTGCTCGCGCACCGCCTGGCGGTACTGGGGCGCCTCTTCGCCGGTCATCAGCAGCCACACCTGCGATGCACCGAAAGCCAGTGCCGACAGCCACAGCTCCAGCCCGGTGGAGGCGGTATGCCACAACGCCATGGGAATCACCCGCGCCGGCACGCCACGGATTGCAGGGTTGAGCCGGGCCATGCGGCCCAGTTCACCCAGCAGGCGGGTGCCGGCCTCCTGGCTGTGCAGCAGCAGGGCAGCCTGCCTGCCGCCGGCCTTGGCATAGGTGGTCAGCAAGGTTTTGATCTTGCCGCCCTGCTCAGCCGGTCGCGGGTAGGCATAGGAAATGGCGCCGGTCGGGCAGACGGTGGTGCAGGCGCCGCAGCCGACGCACAGGTTCGGGTTCACCTTGATCTGCTGGCGGCTTTTCTCGCTGCTGATGGCCAGCGCCGAGCAGACATCGATGCAGGCATTGCAGCCGACTTTTTCATTGCGGCTGTGGGCGCACAGCTTTTGCCTGTAGTTGAAGAATTTTGGCTTTTCAAACTCGCCGACCAGCGCCCGCAACTGCAGCAGCGTGCGGCTGTCCTGGCCGTCCCAGCGGAAATAGCCTTGCGGCAAGGCATGCTGAATGAACGCGGGCGTTGGGCGAAGGTCGAGCACCAAGTCAAATTTCTCACTCAGGCCAACCGGCTCGCAGCTGAAGTCAATCGCGCCGGCTATGCCGCAAACCTTGACGCAGGCCCTGTGGTTATTGCATAAACCGCTATTAATTTGATAGTCAAAGCCGATAGCGCCTTCCGGGCAGGCGCTCAAGCAGGCATTGCAGCGGGTGCACAGGTCCAGGTCAATCGGGTTGCTGCGCGTCCAGTTCAGCTCGAACGCGCCCAGCCAGCCGGTCAGCTGGCTGATCTGCCCGGCCAGCACCGGATAGCGCCGCTCCTGCTGGCCGCCGCCCTGGCCGGCGCCCAGGCTGAACAGCGTGACATCGAGCGCATCCGACACCAGTTCGGCGGCGCGCTCGGCGGCATCGAGTTCACCGATGATGAGCAGGCGGCCGGCGCTTTTGTAGGTGACGGTGGGCACCGGCTCGGCATCGGGCAGATGGGCAATGGCCAGCAGCGCGGCGATTTTCGGACTGGCCTGGGCCGCGTCCTTGCTCCAGCCGCCGGTTTCGCGGATGTTGACGAACCTGATGACCGAGCGCGCCCCTTCGGTCTGCTGCGCCAGTTCGGAAAACAGCCGGCTTTCCTGCGTGCAGGCGACCACCACGTCGTCGCCCGATTGAATCGCCTTCTGGAAAGCCCCTGCCTCGCGCCGGCACAGCGTTGAATGCAGTGTCAGGTCTTCATGAAGCGCCGCGCCCAGCAGGCGGGGCTGAAGGGGCATGGTCTGGTTGCAGTCGCAGATGAGAGTGGGCATGGTCGTGTTGGCTGGCGCCGGAACCATCGATGGGTCCGGACTGGCTGAAAGGATCGGCGGGCAGGAAATGCGGACCCGCAATTTCTGCACAGGAAAGGGACTGTGCCACGGTTTGAGAAGCAGGCATATCCGGGTTATCGCAAAGCCCGGCTGCGGTGCCGGCTTGCGCTTCGGCCGCGCCCTGGCTGCTCGCGCCGTCCCCGGCGATGCTGTTCTGCTGGCCCTGCGGGACTTTCTTTCCGGCGTCGTCCTCGTCGTCGTCAAAGATTTTCAGCAGCTTCGCGCCCACCATCTGCCTGAGCATCGACGCTGGAATCGGATCGGGCTTTGAATAGTCGTCGATGTAGATGTCCAGCCCGTCCATCACATTGAAGTGCGGGTCGGCAAACAGCTTTTTCATGGCGGCATTGCGCACCTCGGGCCCGACATTGCGGGCCATGAAGGGCTTGAAGTCCGAATCCTGCGTCAGCGCTTTCACATCCTCCAGGGACAGCAGTTTTTCCGGCGCCTTGTCGATCTCGGCTGCTGGCGTTGCAGTCAGCGCGGGTGCTTCTGTTGCAGACTTGGGCGCAACGCCGGCAAGCCCGGCGGTCGCTGAAGGGGCCGGTTTGGCAAGCGCTGCGGGCTCTTCCAGCGGCCTGCCCTGCAGCGCATCATTTTTGCGGCGCGCCCAGCGGCCCAGAAATCCGGGACGATCTTCAGCCATGGCCGCGCCCCCCGAATGTCTTGTCGGTGCTGACCCGCGCCGGGCTGCCGAAGCGGTCCACCAGCGGCTTGAAGCTCTGCGGTCGCTGGCGGCGCTTGGCCTCCAGCACATGGTGGGCATCCACGAATTCGCGCAGCCACTGCACCACATCGGGCGGCGCGGGCACCTGCTCGACGGTTTCCTGTGCATCGAGCCAGCGGCCGGCGTCGTGGTAGCTCAGGGTGACGATCTGCGGCACGGCCACCGGTTCATCGGCCAGCGCGGCTTCTTCCTCCATGCGCCAGACCACCCAGAAGCACGGCTGCGGCGTGGTGACGTTCAAATAGTAGCCTTCGGCGTCGCCCAGATGCAGCTCCACGGTGAAGCCCGGATGCAGCCAGCGCTCCTCGTTCGCGTCCTTGAGCAGCAGGCGCGGCTGCCCGCCGAAGCCGTCCTGGTGCGGCACCACGTCGGCCAGCGCCCAGCGCCAGGGCTGCCAGCGGTTGTCGATGCGTTCGCGCCGCATGACCACGGCAACCCGCATGCAGGGGCGGCGAAGAGTGCTGTCGGCGTCAGGAGACTGCATCAAAAAATCAAGCATGTCCGCGAGTGTACGGCGACCCATGCGCTTGTTTTCATAGGGGTTTATGCGGCCGTAAGGCCAGGATCGGCGCTGCCGGCATGGCGAATCGGCCAGCACGCGAATTACGCCATGGCATTCAAATTGCTTAGAGCTGTCTGGTGCAGCCCAATGCTGTATAGACATTTGATTGATCGTAGTTTTATGAAATAAACCGCACCAATCTGAAGTTCTGATCCCGGTCTGGCACTGATTTCGTGCTGCTAGGGTTTATCCTGTCTATACAAGTAGAAGGCTGCAGCCAGAATCCATTGACCACGCACTGCGGTGCATGAAGCATGGGCCGAAGCAATTCATTAACCGACCGGAGTACCTGATGGGCATGAAAAATCTGAAAAAAGCAGCCTGGCTGCTGGCTGCAAGCGCTTGCATGGCGGCGCTCAGCGCGCCGGCCGCGGCGCAGGACACCAAGCTGACTCTGGGCATGTCGGGCTGGACCGGCTTTGCGCCGCTCACGCTGGCCGACAAGGCTGGCATCTTCAAGAAAAACGGCCTGGAGGTGGAGCTGAAGATGATTCCGCAAAAAGACCGCCACCTGGCGCTGGCCGCCGAGGCCATCCAGTGCGCCGCCACCACGGTCGAAACCCATGTCGCCTGGAATGCCAACGGCGTGCCCATCGTGCAGATTTTCCAGCTGGACAAGTCCTACGGCGCCGACGGCCTGGCGGTGCGCAATGATGTCAAGACCTTCGCCGACCTGAAGGGCAAGGCCATCGGCGTCAGCGCGCCCGGCACGGCGCCCTACTTCGGCCTGGCCTGGATGCTCAATAAGAACGGCATGACCCTGAAAGATGTCAAGCTGGTGTCGCTGGAGCCGCAGCCCGCCGCGCAGGCGTTTGTCTCGGGCCAGAACGATGCGGCCATGACCTATGAGCCCTACCTGTCGTTGGTGCGCGGCAATCCGCAGGCCGGCAAAATTCTCGCGACCACACTCGACTACCCGATGGTGATGGACACGGTGGGCTGCGCGCCGCCCTGGCTCAAGGCCAACCCGAAGGCGGCGCAGGCGCTGGCCGACTCCTATTTCCAGGCGGTCGAGATGATCAAGAACGACCCGGCCAAGGCCAACGAGATCATGGGCGCGGCCGTCAAGCAAAGCGGCGAGCAGTTCGCCAAATCGTCGGCGTTCCTGCGCTGGCAGGACAAGGCCGCCAACCAGAAGTTCTTTGCCGGCGAGCTGACTCAGTTCATGAAGGACGCGGTGCCCATCCTGCTGGAGTCGGGCGTGATCCGCAAGGCACCGGCCGACCTGGCGGCGACGTTTGACGCCAGCTACATCAAGTAAGCCACGACCCACGCGCAACGCAAGACACGCCATGGCCTCCACCTCCACCCTTCATTCGCCAGCGCCGCTGGCGGCGCCTACCCCATCGGCGCCGCCGCGCCGGCGCCCGGCGTTCGCGCCGCTCGAACCCGTGAGCCCGCGCGCGCGCTGGGGGCTGGGGTTTGCCTTCTTCGTGCTGTTCGTGCTGGCGTGGGCCGGCTTCACGCTGGGCGGCTTCGTCTCGCCGACCTTCCTGGCCAGCCCGGTCACCATGGTCAAGGAAGGCTGGCTGCTGTTCACCGAGTTCAACTTCCTGCACGACATCGGCATGACGGTGTGGCGGGTGCTGGGCGGCTTCATCCTGGCTGCCGTGCTTGCCGTGCCGCTGGGCATCGCCATGGGCGCCTACAAGCCGGTCGAGGCGTTCCTGGAGCCGTTTGTCTCGTTTTGCCGCTACCTGCCGGCGTCGGCCTTCATTCCGCTGCTGATCCTCTGGGCCGGCCTGGGCGAGGCGCAAAAGCTGCTGGTCATCTTCATCGGCTCGGTGTTCCAGATCATCCTGATGGTCGCGGTGATCGTCGGCGGGGCGCGGCGCGACCTGGTCGAAGCCGCCTACACGCTGGGCGCCAACAGCCGGGGCATCGTCAGGCGGGTCTTGATTCCGGGCGCGGCGCCCGGAATCGCCGAAACGCTGCGGCTGGTGCTGGGCTGGGCCTGGACCTATGTGATCGTCGCCGAGCTGATCGGCTCGTCATCGGGCATCGGCCACATGATCACCGACAGCCAGGCGCTGCTCAACACCGGGCAGATCATCTTCGGCATCATCGTCATCGGCATCATTGGGCTAGTGTCCGACCTGGCCTTCAAGCTGGTCAACCGGCGCCTTTTTGCCTGGAGCACCCTGTGAACAATCAATTGTCCATTCGCGGTGTGTCGCGCACCTTCACCGGCGCCAAGGGCCAAAAAACCCAGGCGCTGCTGCCGGTGGATTTCGAAGTGCGCGAGAACGACTTCGTCACCATCCTCGGGCCCTCGGGCTGCGGCAAATCGACGCTGCTGCGCATCGTCGCGGGGCTGGATTTTCCGACCAGCGGGCAAGTGATGCTCGACGGCCAGGCCATCGACGGCCCCGGCGCCGACCGGGGCGTGGTGTTCCAGAGCTACACCCTGTTCCCCTGGCTGACGATTGCGCAGAACATCCGCTTCGGCCTGCGCGAGCGCGGCATGAGCGAGGCGGCGCAAAAAGAGCGCAGCGAATTCTTCATCGCCAAGGTCGGGCTGCGCGGCTTTGAAAACCATTACCCCAAGCAGCTCTCGGGCGGCATGCAGCAGCGCACCGCAATTGCGCGAGCCCTGGCCAACGACCCCAAGATGCTGCTGCTCGATGAGCCTTTCGGCGCGCTCGACAATCAGACGCGGGTGCTGATGCAGGAGCTGCTGCTGGGCATTTGGGAGTCGGCCCGCAAAACGGTGCTGTTCGTCACCCACGACATCGACGAAGCGATCTTCATGGCCAACCGGGTGGCGGTGTTCAGCGCCCGGCCCGGCCGTATCAAGACCGAGATCGCGGTCGATTTTCCGCATCCGCGCCATTACACGATCAAGACCTCGCCCGAGTTCATGGCGCTCAAGGCGCGGCTGACCGAAGAGATTCGCGCCGAATCGATGGCCGCCGCCGAGCATTGAGCGGTTTTTGCAGTACAAGCCCCGCATGACCACCGCATCCCTTCGCCAAAAGCCCGCCCTGGCCCGCACCGCCGCCAGCGCGCAGGCGCCCGGCCTTGCCCTGTACGAGCAGGTCAAGCAGTTCATCACCCGCAAAATCCAGGACGGCTCCTGGCCGGCCGGGCACCGGCTGCCGTCCGAGCATGAGCTGGTGGCCCAGTTCGGCATCTCGCGCATGACGGCCAACCGGGCGCTACGCGACCTGGTCGATCAAGGCCGGGTCGTGCGCCAGGCCGGCGTCGGCAGCTTCGTGGCCGAAGGCAAGCCGCAGTCCACCCTGCTGCAGATTGGCAACATCGAAAGCGACATCCGGGCGCGCGGCCACGACTACCGCTACGAGCTGCTGGTGGCTGAGCGCATCGCCGTGTCGCCCGATGTGGCCGCCTGGCTGGACCTGCGCAGCGGCGAATCGGTGTTTCACAGCCTGTGCCTGCATTTCGAGGACGGGGTGCCGGTGCAGTTGGAAGACCGCTATGTCAATCCGCGCGTCGTGCCCGACTTCCTGAACCAGGACCTGAGCAGTACGCCGCCCAGCGAATACCTGGTGCGCCACGTTCCTTTCGACCAGATCGAGCACCTGGTCGATGCGGTGCTGCCGACGGCAGAGCAGGCCGAGCGCCTGGCCATGCCGATGGCCGACCCGTGCCTGCTGCTGACGCGCCGCACCTGGACGCGGGACGTGCCGGTCACGCTGGTGCGCTGCCTGCACCCGGCGTCGCGCTACCGGCTCGGCAGCCGCTTCCGGGC
>JAQGNK010000382.1 GCA_028291905.1 Polaromonas sp. | reverse complement strand
TCGTGCTGCCGCCCTGCGCGTGATGCGTGCCCTGAACCGCGTTGACCATTGCCGGAAAGCGCGAAGCCTGCACGCCGATGATCTCGATGCCCGGCTTGAGCGCCTTGGCCGCCGTCGCCATGCCGGCGATCAGCCCGCCGCCGCCCACGGCAATCGCCAGCATGTCCAGCTCGGGCACGGCCTGCAGCATCTCCAGGCCCACCGTGCCCTGGCCGGCGACGATGGCCTCGTCGTCATACGGATGCACGAAGACCAGCCCTTCGCGCTCGGCCAGCGCCAGGGCATGGGCGCGCGACGCGTCGAGCGTGTCGCCGTGCAGCACCACCTCGGCGCCAAAGCCACGGGTGCGCTCGATCTTCACGCCCGGCGTGAAGCGCGGCATCACGATGACGGCCCGGATGCCCAGCCGCTGCGCATGGTAGGCCACGCCCTGCGCATGGTTGCCCGCGCTCATCGCGATCACGCCGCGCTGGCGCTCGGCCTCGGTCAGCTGCGCCAGCTTGTTGCAGGCGCCGCGCTCCTTGAAGGAGGCGGTGTACTGCAGGTTCTCGAACTTCAGGTAAATCTGCGCGCCGGTCAGCTGCGACAGCGTGCGCGATTCGACGCAGGGCGTGTTCAGCAAATGGCCGTGCAGGCGCAGGGCGGCTTGTTCGATGTCTTGGAGGCTGAGCATGGTTTTCCTTGTGGGCACTGTTAAGCAGAGGACGCCGGCCATTTTGAGCCGGTTTCGGCGCCCTGCCCGTGGTGCCCGCGCTGCAGCGGTATTGAAGTAGCTTCTTCCATGAAGCTTCAGCTTGCGTTATGGTGCAGTCTCACATTGAATCAATAAAAAATCAGGCTAGATCAGGGTGGGGGTAGGTGGTTCCAACTCGGAGTTTGTCCATGAGCAAGCGTTCCCTTGTCGAGCATTCGCAGCAGTGGCTGCTGTCCCCTGGCCTGAAGGAAGCGCCGGTGCTGGACCTGATGTGCTCGCATTTCGTGCTGACCCTGGCGGCCCGCCAGGGCGGCAAGTTCAATGTGCGGCGCGACCTGAACAGCCTGCTCGCGCTGTCGGGCCGGCACCTGGTCTGGCCGCTGCCGGCGCTGCAGCGGCTGCGCGAGTTCCTGGGCCGGCGCTGCAAGGGCAATGAATTCTGGAGCGAGCATGAAACCCTGAGCGACGCCGAGTTCATGGCCCGCCACGGCATCTGGCGCGGCCCCTATGAAGAAGGCACGCTGTTTTTCTACCTCGACGAATACGCCAAGGACCAGCCCAAGGATTTGCTGTCGGTGCTGGGCGCCACCGGCGACTGGCTGACGCAGGCGCTGAAAAAGCAGTCCACCCTGGTCGAGAAGAACATCGACGCGCTGGCCAGCCTGCTGCAGTTCAACCGCGCCGAGCGGGCGCTGCTGCTGTACGGCACGCTGGCGCGCTACCAGCGCGACCTGCGCTCGCTGCTGGTCGAGTTCAAGGTCAGCAACGCGCCCGAAGCCTATGCCGCCATTGCCCAGGTCGCCGGGGTGAAGGCGCCCGAAGTCGCCGAGGCGCTGCGCCCCGGCTCGCGGCTGGAGCGCATCGGCATGGTCGAGAACCTGATCTCCGAGCACAACATCACCGACCTGGCCGACCTGATGAAGGTCAGCGAGAAGCTGCCGCCGGTCCTGATGCGCAAATACCGCGACCACAGCGAGCTGATGGCCGTGTTCACCCGCCCGGCCAGCCGCAGCCTGCTGGGCCTTAGCGATTTCGCGTTCGTGCAGGAGGATGCGCAGGTGCTGGTGGCGCTGCTGCGCAATGCGGTAGCTGGCCGGGAACAGGGCGTCAACGTGCTGCTCTACGGCCCGCCCGGCACCGGCAAGACCGAGCTGGCCAAGGTGGTGGCGCAGGCCGCCGGGCTGGACTTGTTCGAGGTCGAATACGCCGACCGCGACGGCAATTCGCTCAGCGGGCGCGACCGCTACCGCTCGCTGCAGATCGCGCAGGTGTTCTTGAAGGGCAGCACCCATTCGGCGCTGCTGTTCGACGAGGTGGAGGACGTGTTCCCGCCGATTTCGAGCGAAGCCGCGCAGTTGATGGCGCGTTCCGACCAGCTCAGCGCACCGGCCAGCCAGTCGGTCAGCGGCAAGGCCTGGGTCAACCAGATCCTGGAGTCCAACACCGTGCCCACGCTCTGGGTGACCAACCGCATCGAGCAGATCGACCCGGCCTTCCGGCGCCGCTTCGCCTACCACCTGGAGCTGCGCTCGCCGCCGCCGGGCGCGCGGGAAGGCATCGTGCGCAAAACGCTGGAGGGCGTGCGGGTCAGCGATGCGTTTGTGGCGAAACTCACCGCCCGCAAGGGCCTGACGCCGGCGCAGATCCGCACGGCGGTGCGTTTTGCCCGGCTGGCCAGCGCGCCCGACGACAAGGTCGATGCGCCGGTCGATGCCGCCGGGCTGCAGGCCATCCTGGCGGGCGGGCGGCCGTCGCTGATGGAATCGCTGATCGAGCGCCAGCTGAAGAATGCCGACGTGGCGCTGGGCAACAAGGCCGAGGCCTCGGGCCGCCGCAGCGTCACCACCTACGACCTGGCGATGCTCAATGTCGAGTCGCGCTTCGAGATTTCGCGCATGGTGGAGGCGCTGAAAAACCGGGGCCACGGCAGCCTGTGCTTCTACGGCCCGCCCGGCACCGGCAAGACCGCGCTGGCCGAGCACATCGCCCAGGCGCTGGAGCAGCCGCTGCTGATCAAGCAGGCCAGCGACCTGATGAGCAAGTACGTCGGCGAGACCGAGCAGGCCATGGCCGCCATGTTCCGCGAGGCCGAGGCTGAAAAGGCGGTGCTGCTGCTGGACGAGGCCGACAGCTTTCTGCAGGACCGGCGCGGCGCCCAGCGCACCTACGAGGTCACCGAGGTCAACGAGATGCTGCAGGGCATGGAGCGCTACAACGGCATCTTCATCTGCACCACCAACCTGCTCGAAAGCCTGGACCAGGCCGCGCTGCGGCGCTTCACCTTCAAGATCAAGTTCATGCCGCTCACGGTAGCGCAGCGCGAGGCGATGTTCATCACCGAGGCGCTGGCCGGCGATGCGGCGCTGCTGGCCGCGCCGCTGCAGCAAAGGCTGGCGCAATTGACCCAGCTGTGCCCCGGCGATTTCGCGGCGGTCAAGCGGCAGGGCGTGATTCTGGCTACCGAACTGCCGGCCGAAGAGTTCCTGGCGCAGCTCGAAGCCGAGCACCGCATCAAGCCCGAGGTGCGGGAAAGCCGGGCGATGGGCTTCATGCGCTAACGGCGCCATTGGCCAGCGTTGCCAAGCCTTGGGCTGCAGCCGCCGCGTTGCAGGTTCCGCAGTTCAGTGGTCTTCTCGGTTGCCCAGTTTTTTGCTATTGAAGAAATAGCTGCTTGCGCAAGCGCTGCCTGCGCTGCAGGTCTGTTTGATGCATAAACAAGCAACTACGCAACGCTTTCCCGCTTTTCTCTTTGCCCTGTTGGGGGAAGGCTGGGGCGGGGACCTCCCGCATCCAGCCCGAGCCCGGCGCAGTTCGCGGGCACTTTCGGCAAAGAAGCTGCCCTTCAGACCAGCCTCGCCTGTTCACAGGCAACACTTGAGCCTGCCAGGAGGATTCCACGCCAGCGCCAGCCTTGCCGCATTGCTATTTAATTCATAGCTGCTTGCACAGGTATCCATTGGGCCATAGCCCTAAAAGACTAATGATTAATGGCCCAAGGCATGCGATAAAGCAGGCTTGGCGCTGTTCCCGTTGACGGCGCGCCCTGTTGGCGCCTGATGAAAAAAGTGCGCGAATGCTTGTCAGCTGTTCATGAAGGCGCAATGAAAGAAATGGCTTTTTTCGAGGACTTGCGGGTGGCGCAGGAAGGCGTGCTGTCCCTGGGTTTCTGGGCGCTGCAGGTGTACCGCCTGGGCCACCTGCGCTACCGCTTCAGGTCGCGCCTGGTGCGCTGGCCGCTGGCCGCGCTGCACCTGGTGCTGGCCAAGCTGGCCGAAATGCTCTGCGGCGTCACCATCGGCGTGTCGGCCAAAATTGGGCGGCGCCTGGTGATCGAGCATTCGGGCGCCATCGTCGTCCACGGCCAGGCGGTGATCGGCGACGACTGCACCATTCGCCAGGGCGTCACCATCGGCAACCAGCGCCGCGACCGGCCGCTGGAGGCGCCGCGCATCGGCCACCGGGTCAACATCGGCGCCGGCGCCAAAATTCTGGGCGCGGTGCGCATTGGCGATGATGCCGACATCGGCGCCAATGCGGTCGTCATCAGCGACGTGCCGGCCGGCGCGCTGGCCGTGGGCGTGCCGGCCCGCATCATCCTGCGAACGCCGGCGCCAGTGCCAGCGCCTCCTCCCACTCCCGCCCCGCAAGCCCATGAAGCCTTCTGAAAGCGCCGCCCCCACCGCCACCCGCTGCCGGGTCAGCATCATCATCAAGGCGCTGAACGAGGAAAAGCGCATCGTCGCCGCCGTACAAACCGCGCTGGCCGCTGTGCAGGCCGTCGGCGGCGAGGTGGTGCTGGCCGACTCCTGCTCCAGCGATGCCACCGTGGCGCTGGCGTCGAGCTACCCGATCCGCATCGTGCAGCTGGCCCATCCCAGCCAGCGCTGCTGCGGCGTCGGCCCGCAGCTGGGCTACCAGCATTCGACCGGCGAGTTCGTGTACATCCTGGACGGCGACATGGAAATGCTGCCCGGCTTTCTGCCCGAGGCGCTGGCCTTCCTGCGCGCCCATCCGGGCGTGGCCGGCGTGGGCGGGCGGGTGGTGGAGATGAACACCAGCAGCCTCGAATACCTGGCCCGGGTCGAGCGCGGCAGCGGCCACATGCAGGCCGGTCCAGTGGACCGGCTCGACATGGGCGGGCTGTACCGCCGGGCGGCTGTGGAGCAGGCCGGCTATTTTTCAGACAGCGGCCTGCACAGCTATGAGGAGTTCGACCTGGCGGTGCGCCTGCGCGCCCGTGGCTGGGCGCTGCACCGCCTGGCGATTGACTCGGTGCGCCACCACGGCCATGACGCGCCGCCTTATGCGCTGCTGATGCGCCGCTGGCGCAGCCGCTACATCTGCGGCCTGGGCGAGGTGGTGCGCGCCGCCTGGGGCCAGCCGCACCTTCGCCTGGTGCTGACCGGCGTGCGCGAGCTGCGGCTGTACGCGGCGGTGCTGGGCTGGTGGCTGATCTTGCTGGCGTTGTTGCTGGCGCCGCTGCCCTGGTGGCCCTGGGGCGAGCGGCTGGCGGCATTCCTGGCGGTGGCCCTGGCGCCGCTGGCGGTCATGGCCTGGCGCAAGCGCAGCGCGGGCAAGGCGCTGTTTTCGGTGGTGTCGTGGTGCTTCAACGCGGCCGGCCTGGTGCGCGGGCTGCTGGCGCCCCGGCGCCCGGCCTGCACGGTGGTCAGCAGCATCCAGATTCGCAATGCGCCGTAGCGCCTGTGCTTCATGCGCAAACCGCCGGTTGCCGCTGCGCTTCATCCCGCACCGGCTTGATCCCCGCCATGGCGAAAATGGCGGCGCCACCATTTGGCACCCTCAATCAAGCAAAAAGGCCTGT
>JAQGNK010000338.1 GCA_028291905.1 Polaromonas sp. | reverse complement strand
GTCTTCGCCCTGGCCGATGAGGCCTGGCCGCCAGGCCAGCCGGTGGGCGCGCAGGCCGCCGCAGGACCGGCTGCGGCCCCCAGGCGTTCATTGACGGTCCGCAAGGACCCCGGCGACCTGGAGGACCGGCCCTACCTGCCGCCGCTGCTGGGCTTGCCCGAGGCGTTTCCCTCGGATGCCGACGTTGAGCGGGCGCTGCCGCTGTACCGCCGGGCCGGCCTGGTGCTGGACCAGGGCGAGGAAGGCGCCTGCACCGGCTTTGGCCTGGCCTGCGTGGTGAGCTACCTGCGCTGGATCAAGGCCGGATGCCCGGCGAAGATGGCGCCGGTCAGCCCGCGCATGCTCTACAACTTTGCCCGCCGCTATGACGAGTACGCGGGCGACGACTATGACGGCTCAAGCTGCCGGGGCGCGCTCAAGGGCTGGTTCAAGCATGGCGTCTGCCTGGAGGATGACTGGCCCTACAGCACCGCCGCGCACCAGCAGCAGCCCAGGTACGGCTATGCCTGGCGCGCCGCCCGCAACACGCTGGGGGTGTACTACCGCATCAACCTGAAGTCGCTCACCGATCTGCAGGCGGCCATCCAGGCGGTCGGCGCGGTGTATGTCTCGGCCCTGACCCATGACGGCTGGAACAGCGTGCCCAGCAGCGGCCAGCCGCCTTCCGGGCATGCCAGCCTGCCGGTCATTGCCTTCGACGGCAGGCCCTCGCAAACCGGTGGCCATGCGTTTGCGCTGGTCGGCTTCAATGCGCAGGGCTTCGTGCTGCAGAATTCCTGGGGCGCCGGCTGGGGCGCCGGCGGCTTTGCGGTGCTCGGCTATGCCGACTGGCTGGCCAATGGCATGGACGCCTGGGTGGTGGCCATGGGCGTTCCCGGCGTGGTGGTGGGCCGGATCAGCACGCGCGGCCTGGGTGCCGGCGCGCGTGCCGACGGCGTCGGCGCCGGCAACCGGAGCCTGTGGTGGAGCGAAGACCAGGCCTGCCAGCACAGCATCGTGCTGGGCAATGACGGCCGCATCAAGCGCTACCTGACCGAGGACGAGCTGACGCGCACCCTGCTGCACCAGGCCACCGGCCTGCCCGACCAGTGGTTTCGCAGCCAGGCGGGCGACGGCCCCCGGCGGTTGGTGATCTATGCCCACGGCGGCCTGAACAGCGAGGAGGCCGCCATCCAGCGCGCCAGGGCGATGGGCCGGCACTTTCTGGGCAATGGCTGCTATCCGCTGTTCCTGGTCTGGAAAACCGGCTTGCTGGAGTCCATCGGCCACATCGTCAGCGACGCGTTCAGGCGCCAGGCGGTGCTGGCCGCCGGCGTGGCGGACTGGCTTTCAGAAAAAAGCGACCTCTTGATTGAAAAAACCATTGGCCGCCCGCTGGCCCGGCCGGTCTGGAGCGAGATGAAGGAAAACGCCGGGCTGGCCTTCGGCTCGGGGCGCGGCGGCGACCTGCTCGTCACCGCCCTGCAAAAGCTGGCCGACACCTGGGGCGAAGCGCTTGAGGTGCATCTGGTGGGCCACTCGGCCGGCGCCATCATCCTGGGCCACCTGATGACCGCGCTGGCGGCGCGCCAGGCGTCGGGCAACGTCAGCTCGGCGCACCTGTACGCGCCGGCCTGCACGGTGCAGTTCGCCAACCAGCATTACGCGCCCCATGCCGAGCTGATGAAGCGGCTGCGCCTGCACATCCTGTCGGACCGGGTTGAGCGCAACGACAGCACCGCCGCCTTTTACCGCAAGTCGCTGCTGTATTTCGTCTCCAATTCGCTGGAGGTGGACCTGCGCACGCCGCTGCTGGGGCTGGCCAACGCCCATGACCCGGACTACGCCGGCTGGGACGGCACGTCGAGCACCGGCGAGTCGCTCAAGGCCTGGCGCCAGGCCGCCGCCGGCATGGACCGGGCCGGGCGCCTGAAGGTGATCGACGAGGACGAGATGACCGTGGCCTTGCCCGGCCTGCGGGTCAAGGCCAGCCACGGCGCGTTTGACAACGATGTCGGCGTGGTTGGCGGCACCCTGCAGGCCATCCTGGGCGGGCCGCTGCGGCAGCCTGTCGATGACTTGCGCGGGTTCTAGCGGTTGACGGTGAAAGAAGAGGAAAAAAACGAAAGGCAATCATGAATCCAACCCAATACCCCGCCTACCTCGCCCGTGAAACAGCGTTTGTGGCGGCGCTGTCGCCCGGCGCCAAAGGCATTGCGGTCAGGCGCGTGCAGGAGTGGCTGAGCCACCACGGCTTTCAAACGGTGATTGACGCCGACTACGGCCCGGCGACGGCGCGCGCCTGCCAGCTGTTCCAGGCCGCGCGTGGCTTGCCGGCCACCGGGCAGGTTGATGAGGCCACCTGGGGCGCGCTGGCCGCTCCCTTGCATGCCGCCGTGGCCGACGTACCCGGCCTGGGCGCCGGTTTCGACGCGGCCTGCCTCCAGGTCGCCCGGCAGCACCTGGCGCAGCACCCGATGGAGCTGGGCGGCGAAAACCGCGGCCCCTGGGTGCGCAGCTACCTCAACGGCAAGGACGGTGCGCAGTGGCTCTGGTGCGCCGGCTTTGTCAGTTTCCTGATGGCCCAGGCGGCGCAGCAGCTGGGCGTTGCCAGGCCACTGGCCGGCAGCAGCTCCTGCGACACGCTGTCGGCGCAGGCTTTGGCGGCGGGGCGGTTCATTTCCGGCCGCCAGCTGGCGAGCGGCCAGCTGCCAGCGGACGCCCTGGGCAGCGCCTTCCTCTTCCTGGTGCGCCGCTCGCCGGGGGACTGGGTGCACACGGGGCTGGGCTTTGACCTGGCGGGCGAGACCTTTGCCACGGTGGAGGGCAACACCAACGACGACGGCAGCCGCAACGGCTACGAGGTGTGCCAGCGCAGCCGTTCGGTGGCCAGCAAGGATTTCATCGTGATTGCCTGAGCCTGTGGCCGGCCTTCGGGCTTGGCGCTGGCGCGGCATCAGCCTGGCTTGCCATCACGGCCTTGCATGCAATGGCTTCATGCTACTGAATCAATAGCTGCCAGCGCAGGATGAACCTGCGCTGGAGCGCTTTTTGAGGCTAAAAACTTGTGGGCTGCTTCACGCGCATGCGCGCTGGCCTGCAAGCATCATGAATGCTATGAATTAAAGAGCTGCCCGCGCAAGCACGCCGTGCGCCAGCAGCCTTTTTGACATCGAAAGCACATGCCGGTCCCGGCTCAATAGCAGGGCCTGGCCGGCGACCGCCAGGTCGATGAACTTCTGGTCGTCCGGGTCGCTGCAGGTCAGCCGGGCCTTGGCGGCGACTTCGAGCAGGCGGGCATGGCGGTCGAAGCCCGCCAGCACCTCGTCGGCGCTCAGTTGGTAGAAAGCCAGGCGCGGCACGATCTGCGGGTAGGCCAGCACGCGGGCCAGCTCGCCGCGCATCGGCTCGGTGGCTATCCAGTCGAGCTGGCCGGCTTCGAGCGCCTGCCGCACGGGCCGGGCGGCGGCATCGGCGAAGACGAAGATGTCCAAAATGACGTTGGTGTCGATGACGACGGTTTGCCGGCCTGCCTTGGCCTGCAGGCCGGCCTCTTCTTCCGGCCCGCCCGCTGCTTCGGTCACGGCTGGGCTGGCTCGGCCGGCTTGCCGCGCGCCGAGCCGGCCACCATGTCGAAGCGGACCAATCTGCATTCAATCGGACCGTTCCACATCGGCACCCGGCGCGACTCCTTCAGCCGCATCTTGCCGGGCAGCTTGAGGTCGGGCGTGAGGACGTGGGCGGTCCAGCCGGCGTAGTTTTTCTTCCAGTGCGCGGCCAGCTGCGGGAAGAAGTCCGAGGCTTCCTCGCCCCAGGCGTTTTGCGCCTGCTCGCGGCCCGGGTTGGCCGAGCGGTCGCGGGACGGCTCGAAGGCGTGCTCGCCCTGATCGTCCCTGTCGTCGCGCTCGTTGCGGTCGGGCCGGTCTTCGCGCCCGCTGCGGCTGCCCCGGCTGCCCGGTTCGAGGCGCTCGGCGCGCTCAGGTCGCATGACGGGCTGGCCGAACTCATCGACGTTCTGGCCCTGGAATTGCTCCTGGCCCTGGTGTAAGCGCCGCTGCTCGCGCCCCTGCACGCCCGGGATGCCGGCCACACCCGCCACGTCGATCCGCTCGCCATACGGCGGGTTGACCAGCATCACGCCGCTGGGCGCGGGCGGCATGCGCTGCAGGGCGTCGCCGCCGCGCAGCTGCACCGCATTGGCCACGCCGGCGCGCTCGGCATTGCGCTCGGCGAAATCGACCATGCGGAACGACACGTCGCTGCCGAACACTGGCGCCGTCGGCTCGGTGATGGCCGCTTCGGCCTGGTCGAGCAGGCCGTCCCAGACATGGCGCTGGAAGGGCAGGTATTTCTGAAAGGCAAAGCGGCGGTTGATGCCGGGCGCGATGCCGCAGGCAATCTGCGCCGCCTCGATGGCGATGGTACCCGAGCCGCAGCACGGGTCGTACAGCGGCACGCCTTGCCTGCACAGTTCATCCCAGCCGCTGGCGGCAATCATGGCGGCGGCCAGGGTTTCCTTCAGCGGCGCGTCGCCCTTGTCCTCGCGCCAGCCGCGCTTGAACAGCGGCTCGCCCGAGGTGTCGATGTAGATCGTCACCGTGTCGGTGGTCAGGTGGACATAGACCCGCACATCGGGCCAGCGGGTATCGACGCTGGGCCGCACGTCGTTGAACTTGTGGCGAAAGCGGTCGGCTATCGCGTCCTTGATCTTCAGCGCGGCGAAGTTCAGGCTTTGCAGCGGGCTGTGCTGGGCGGTGATCTCGACCTTGAATGTCTGGCTAGGGGTGAACCAGATTTCCCAAGCTACGCTGGCTGCGGCGTTGTACAGGTCCTGCTCGCTGCGGTACTGGTTGCGCTGCAGCTCGATCAGCACGCGCTGGGCCAGCCGGCTGTGCAGGTTGAGCTGCAGCGCCTCGCGCCAGGAGCCCTGCAGCTGCACGCCGGCGCGCCAGGCCTTGCCCGCGATGCCGGTGATGCGCTGCACCTCGGTGGCCAGCAGGTTCTCGACGCCGGCGGCGCAGGGGAGGAAGAGTTGGAGTTGGTTCATAAATTGTGTCTCTGCGCTAGGCTGAGCGTGAGGAGCCGCAGCCTTGTTGGGGCGAACCCTTGGCTACATCAGGGCAAACGGATAAATAGTGTTCAAACAGGAACTGCGGGACTGGCTTTGCCAGACCGCAGGCTCAGCTGCCCACTCCGGGGTCAGGGAATCATAGGCAGAGGCGAGCAGACGGCTTGCCCCTCCCCGCCAGCAGGGGCCGTGGAACCGGCTTCGCCGGGCCACAGGCGCAGCGGCCCCCTCGGGGGGCAGGGAGCTACACGCAGTGAGCGACCGTGGGGGCAACATTCAAAGTGTTTTGCGCAAATTGGTCGGCGCGATGCGCAGCGCCTCGCGGTACTTGGCCACGGTGCGGCGGGCGCACTCGATGCCCTGCTCCTTGAGCATTTCCGAAATCTGGTTGTCGCTGAGCGGCTTTTTCGGGCTTTCGGACG
>JAQGNK010000315.1 GCA_028291905.1 Polaromonas sp. | reverse complement strand
GGCGCTTCCTGGAGCAGATCATCGATGAGTCATGGACCGAGCACCTGCGCCGCTTCGACCGGGTGACGGCCAGCGACGTGGCGCTGCGCGAGCGCAAGCTGGCCTTTCACATCGGCGACGGGCCGCCAGCGGTGACGCGCTGCGTGATGGAAGACCTGGTTCGGCATTAGGGCGCACTGGCGTCCAACTGCCAGCAGCTTTCAAGTCTGTAGGTGGAAACCGGCCAAGCGGTTGGTTGCAGCGCCGCTCCAAACCTCCCTCAAGCGCAGCGAAGCAGATGGGGGCGCGCGCAGCCTGAAAGTAAGGACGTACCAGGCGTCAGCACCTTTGAAGTAGTGGCTGCGCACGGCACAACGGGGACAGCGCGCCTGGCGCCGTCCCCGTTTTAGGCTTGCCACCCACTGGCTGGCAGGTGGAAGCAGAGCCCCTGGCAAAGATCCAGTGCGCGCTCAGCGAGACGTGCTGGTCGTGCGGTGCACGTCGGTGCGGTCGTCCGTTTTTCTGCGCAGCCCTGCCAAACCAAGAAGACCGAGCAGGCCGAGCCAGCCGTAGTCACGGTCATCGCTGTCGTTTCTTGTATCAGTGCTCGCTTGCGAGGCAGTACCCGAGCCAGCAGTTCCGCTGCCGGTGGTGGACTGAGCCATCACCGGCAATGCGCAGGCCAGACTCATGGCAAAAGTGGCGGCGCAGCGGCTTGCACGAAGAGAAATCTGTTTCATGTCTGCTCCCTAAATTGAATGAAACTGAATCTTGTGGCGTTGGGAAAAAAGCTTTTGTAAAGCAGTTGCTCCAGCTTTTGAAAGCCTTGTCCCACGTACTTCATGCATTGCAGTAAGATTTTTGGGTACGGCGGCCTTCGCGATCGGGCGTGATTTCATGTCGGTGCCTGCAGGCGTTGACAGCGCCTTTGACCCCGCCCTTTGAAGAGCATTGCAGCAGATGAGCGAACGAACCAACCGCAGGCGTGAGTGATGCCCGGTCTGCGCCTGAAATAAACGCATGGACAACCGGCGCAACCGTGCAAGGCCAGGGTGAGCCGGGCCACCCCAGCAGTCAGCCAAGTTTCAAAAGGCTCTTTCAGAGACCTCATATTCCCAAAGCCTGCGGCAGCGGACGATCGGGTTTTGGCACGCTTCTATTTTGCTGGCACAGAACAACTTTACAAAACAGTTGCAAACCCCTTGCGGCCAATGGCGGAACTCTGGCCGCCGGCCAGCGCTCTACCGGGCGGCTGCATCTTCGGCTGATTCTTCTGACTACCTTTCATGCCCCTACCTGCCCGCTTCCGCGCCCGCCGCCACCTGGCCCCTGCCGCCACCGCCCTGTTACTCGCCGCGTTGGTGCTGGCCGGGTGTTCCCGCAAGGACGAGGCCGCCAGCAAGGCGCCGCCGCCGGCTAAAGAGGTCGGCGTGGTGACCCTCAAGACCGAGCCCATGACCTTCAGCAACGAGCTGCCCGGCCGCACGGTCGCACCGGTGGTGGCCGAGATTCGGCCACAGGTCGGCGGCATTTTGCAAAAGCGCCTGTTCACCGAAGGCGCGCAGGTCAAGGCCGGGCAGGTGCTGTACCAGCTGGACCCGGCCACCTACCAGGCGGCGCAGCTCAGCGCCCAGGCCAGCCTGCGCCGGGCCGAAACCACGCTGGCCACGGCCCGCACCGTGGCCAGGCGCAATGCGGAACTGGTCAAGATCGACGCCATCAGCCAGCAGGTCAATGAAGAGGCGCAGGCGGCCGCCCTGCAGGCCGAGGCCGATGTGGCGGTGGCGCAGGCTACTCTGCAGTCGGCCCGCATCAACCTGGGCTACACCCGCATCACCTCGCCGATTTCGGGCTGGATATCCCTCTCCACCGTCACACCCGGCGCGCTGGTCACGGCCAACCAGGCCACCGCGCTCACCACGGTGCAGCAGTTGGACACCCTGCATGTGCACATCACCCAGTCGAGCAGCGAGCTGCTTCGCCTCAAGGGCGAGCTGGCCAGCGGCCGGATGCAGCGCGTCAATGCCGATGAGGCGCCGATCAAGCTGGTGCTGGAGGACGGCTCGCGCTATCCGCACGATGGCCGCCTGACCTTCAGCGGCGTGACGGTCGATGCCGGCACCGGCAGCGTGACGCTGCGCGCCGTCGTGCCCAACCCCGAGCGCACCCTGATGCCCGGCATGTATGTGCGGGCGGTGCTGCAGGAAGGCGTTGACCAGGCCGCCCTCTTGGTGCCGCAGCAGGCGGTGACACGGGCACCGGACGGCAGCGCCTCCACCCTGGTGGTGGGCAGCGACGACAAGGTCGCCAAACGCGCCATCACGGTGGGCCGGGCGGTGGGCAACCGCTGGCAGGTGCTCAAGGGGCTGGCGGTCGGCGACCGGGTGATGGTGGAAGGCTCGCAGCGCGCCCGCGTCGGCGACACGGTGAAGGTGGCGGAGGTCCAGGCCGCGCCGGCCATACCAGCGATACCAGCGGCATCGGCAGCGCCGGCATCCTCTGCAGCCGGCCCGTCCGCCGGCAACGTGGCCCTGGCTGGAACCGCGCTGCCCGCCAGCGCGGCGCGCTGAAGGGAAGCGGCACCATGGCACAGTTTTTCATCAACCGGCCGATCTTCGCCTGGGTCCTGTCCATCATCATCATGCTGGCCGGCGCGATGTCGATCAAGACGCTGCCGCTGGAGCAGTACCCCGACATCGCGCCGCCGCGCGTGTCCATCAACGCCACCTACACCGGCGCCTCGGCCAAGACGGTGGAGGATTCGGTCACCCAGGTGATCGAGCAGCAGCTCAAGGGCCTGGACCGGCTGCTTTACATGCAGGGCAGCAGCGCTTCGTCCGGCAATTCGCGCCTCGAGCTGACGTTTGAGGCCGGCACCAACATCGACGTGGCCCAGATGCAGGTGCAGAACAAGCTGCAGCAGGCGATGTCCCGGCTGCCGCAGGAAGTGCAGAGCCGGGGCGTCACCGTCACCAAGGGCGGCAACGACTTCCTGCTGATCATCTCGATGTTCTCGGACGACGGCAGCGCCTCGGCGGTCGATGTCGGCGACTACATCAGCAGCAACCTGGTCGATGTCATCAGCCGCATCGACGGCGTGGGCGAGGTGCAGACGCTGGGCACCGGCTACGCGATGCGCATCTGGCTCGACCCGGACAAGCTGCGCAAATACGCCCTGATGCCGTCGGACGTGAGCAGCGCGCTGACGGCGCAGAACACCCAGGTGTCGGCCGGCCAGCTCGGCGCCCTGCCGGCCACGGCGGGCCAGCAGCTCAACGCGACCATCACGTCGCGCAGCAAGCTGCAGTCGGTGGCCCAGTTTGAAGCCGTGGTGCTGCGGGTGGGCGCCGACGGCGCGGTGGTGCGGCTCAGGGATGTGGCCCGGGTCGAGCTGGGGGCGGAAAACCTGACGGTGCGCTCCTTGCTGGGCGGCAAGCCCGGCGCCGGCATGGGCGTGGTGCTGGCCGACGGCGCCAACGCGGTGCAGGTGGCCACGGCGGTCAAGGCCAAGATCGCCGAGCTGGAGCCGCTGTTCCCGAACCAGCTCAAGACGTTTGTCAGCTCCGACACCACGCCGTTCGTCAGCGCGTCAATCGAGGAAGTCATCAAGGCGCTGGTCGAGGCCATGGTGCTGGTGGTGGTGGTGATCTACATCTTCCTGCAGAACTTTCGTGCCACCCTGATTCCGGCGATTGCCGTGCCGGTGGTGCTGCTGGGCACCTTCGGCGTGCTGTCGGTGGCGGGTTACTCGATCAACACCCTGACCATGTTCGGCATGGTGCTGGCCATCGGCCTCTTGGTCGATGACGCCATCGTGGTGGTCGAGAACGTCGAGCGGGTGATGAGCGAGGAAGGCCTGAGCCCGAAGGAGGCGACGAAGAAGTCGATGGCCGAGATCACGCCGGCGCTGGTCGGCATTGCGCTGGTGCTGTCGGCGGTGTTCATACCGATGGCGTTTTTCGGCGGCTCGACCGGGGTGATCTACCGCCAGTTCTCCATCACCATCGTCTCGGCCATGGTGCTGTCTGTCTTTGTCGCGCTGACGCTGACGCCGGCCCTGTGCGCCACGCTGCTCCAGCCGGTGGCCAAGGGCGAGCACCATGCGCACGCCGCGCCGCGCCAGGGGCTGGCGGGCTGGTTCGACCGCTTCTTCGGCGGCTTCAACCGGGGCTTTGACCGCACGGCCGACCGTTACCAGGGGTTTGTCGGCGGCATGGTCCGCCGCGGCAAGCGCAGCCTGCTGGTGTACGCGCTGATCTGCATTGCCATGGCGGTGATGTTCCTGCGGCTGCCCACCTCCTTCCTGCCGACCGAGGACCAGGCGTCGTTGTCGGTGCAGGTCACGCTGCCGCCGGGCTCGTCCAATGCGCGGCTGCAGCCCATCCTCGATGAGGTGCAGGCGTATTTCATCAAGCAGCCCGATGTCATCAGCATCAATGTCATCACCGGGCAGAACGGCGACCAAAGCTCGGCGCGGGCTTTTGTCCGGCTCAAGGACTGGGCCGAGCGCAAGGAAAGCACCCAGACGTCGGCGGCGATTGCGCGGCGCGCCACCGCCGATCTGGCGCGCATTCGCGACGCGCGGATTTTCGTCTCGCTGCCGCCGGCCGTGCGCGGGCTGGGCGCCAATGCAGGCTTCAACTTCCACCTCAAGGACACCAACGGCCTGGGCCACGACGCGCTGGTCAAGGCGCGCGACCAGGTGGTGCAGCTGCTGGGCCAGAACAAGAATGTCGCCAACGTGCGCAGCAACAACCTGGACGACACGCCGCAGTTCGCGGTCGATATCGACGACGCCCGCGCCGGCGCCCTGGGCCTGCCGACGGCCAGCATCAACAGCACGCTCTCGGGCGCGATGGGCGGCACCTATGTCAACGACTTCCTCAACAACGGCCGCGTCAAGCGGGTGTACATGCAGGGCGAGGCGGCCTTCCGGATGCAGCCGGACGACATCAACAGCTGGAGCGTGCGCAACGCCAGCAGCCAGATGGTGCCGTTCTCGGCCTTCTCCAGCACCCGCTGGAGCTATGG
>JAQGNK010000386.1 GCA_028291905.1 Polaromonas sp. | reverse complement strand
GCCTGCTCACCGGCTCGGCGCGAGCCGCCCGTTCCGCGTTCCGCACGGCCCAGCTCGGCAATATCGCATTCCACCTCGAAGGTCTGCAGGTGCGCCGCGCCCGTGGTGCCGACAACGCGGTAGAGCGGAAGGCTCATTTTGCGCCCTTGCAGCCACTCCTGCAATTCGGTCTTGGGGTCCTTGCCGATGGCCTTCATTTGCGGATTGACCTCCACATCCTTGAACAGGCGACGCACCAGTTGGTCAGCCTTGTCAAAGCCGGCATCCAGATATACCGCGCCAATCACGGCCTCCAGCGCATCGGCCAGCATGGAAGGCCGATTTTTTCCGCCGGAACGGGCTTCGCCCTCGCCCAGCCGCAACAGCTCGGGCAAGCCC
Organism: Polaromonas sp.; assembly: GCA_028291905.1. Classification (GTDB taxonomy): domain Bacteria; phylum Pseudomonadota; class Gammaproteobacteria; order Burkholderiales; family Burkholderiaceae_C; genus Polaromonas. The sequence continues at coordinate 6,694 of JAQGNK010000386.1, read as the reverse complement.
AGAACCACGGCCAGCTTGTGCAGCGTATCTTGCTTGACCAGGTTGGCACGCACCCGCGAGAGATCGCCTTCCGGCAAATCGCTCAGTTGCTCGTACAGCAGGCCGGCCACAGCCAGGTTCAGCACAGAATCCCCCAGGAATTCAAGCCGCTCGTTGTGGTCAGCCGAAAAGCTTCTGTGCGTCAGTGCCTGAACAAGAAGCTTGGAATGGGCAAACTCATGCTGCAGGCGCTTTTGCAAAGCCTGAAGCGCAGGATTCAAGGAAGGAATGGCTCGCACTTATTTGGAACGGCCGCTGTACTTGAGCAACAGGTAGGCTGGGCCGGCCATGTGAATTTCTCGCGTGTAGGCGAAAGCCACCACCGTCTTGTCTCCCTCCTTGGTGATCTCCAGGTCCTTGCCAGAAATGGACTTGATATCGTCGATCTGTCCGGCTTTGTCGAAAGTGGCTCTAATCATGGGCACAGTCGTTTCTGTCGATGCCTTGGTGGCAGCCTTGGTAATCGCCTGAAGTTCAAGCAGTGTAGGCAGCACCTGGGCCGCCAAAATACCTGCACATCCGATCAAACCGCCAAAAAACAGAAGACCAAGAAAGGAAATACCGCGTTGCTGAGATTTCATCTGGAATTGTCCTGCGTTAGATTCATGAGAGGATTTAGCAATGGCGTCTGAAGTCAAGCTTGCGCGTTATCACTGGAACGGTCCGATGCGCTTGAGGTTGCCGAAGTTCATCCAGACAAAAAATGCCTTGCCAACAATATTTTCTTCCGGAACAAAGCCCCAATAGCGCGAGTCCAGCGAATTGTCGCGGTTGTCGCCCATCATGAAATAGTGGCCGGGCGGCACCTTGCATACCACACCCTCGGTGCTGTAGCGGCAATTTTCCCGATACTGGAAATTATCGGCACCGGCAATGAAGGACGGGCGGTCATCGTCATTGAGCAAGCGGTAGGTCCGGTCGCCATTGGTTTCCTGGAATTGCTTGGCATAGCGCATCGAATCGACATCAAAGAAATCAGGCAGCGACGTCTTGGGCAGCGGCTTGCCATTGATGGTGAGCTTCTTGTTCAGGTAAGCCACCTCGTCGCCGGGAATGCCGACCACCCGCTTGATGTAGTCCAGGCTGGGCTTGGGCGGGTAGCGAAACACCATCACATCGCCGCGCTCGGGGCTGTGGTTGTCCAACACCTTGGTATTGAGCACAGGCAAGCGAACCCCATAGTGAAACTTGTTGACCAGGATCAGGTCATTAACCAGCAAGGTCGGAATCATCGAGCCGGACGGTATCTTGAAAGGCTCGAACAGAAAGGAGCGCAACAGGAAAACGATGATGATGACCGGGAACAAACCGGCGGTCCAATCAAGCCACCAAGGCTGCATGATGAGCCGGCTTTTGGCTTCAGTGGTGTTGTCATCGACCTGGCTGATGCCCATTTTGGTCAGTTCGGCACGGCGCTTGACGGTATTTTCCTCAAGGGCTGCCACGGCCTTGCGGCGCTGGGGCAAAAAGTAAAACTGCTCTGCCAGCCAGTAAATACCCGTGACCACTGCAGCCAGGAAAAGCAGCACTGAAAAATTACCTTCTACCATCCCGAAATACCAGGCCGCACCGTAGCTCACGAATGCTGCCAGCACCACTGCCGTGATGGAACTCATTGCGCCGCCCATCAGTCTTCTACCTGCAATATGGCCAGGAAAGCCTCTTGCGGCACCTCTACCGAACCGATCTGTTTCATGCGCTTTTTGCCTGCTTTTTGCTTCTCGAGAAGCTTCTTCTTACGGGAAATGTCGCCACCGTAACACTTGGCAATCACGTTTTTACGCAAAGCCTTAATTGTCTCACGGGCAATAATGTTGGCCCCGATGGCCGCCTGGATGGCAACGTCGAACTGCTGTCGCGAGATGATCTCGCGCATCTTGGCCACCACTGCCCGGCCCCGGTAGGCAGACTGGCTGCGATGGACGATGATCGACAGCGCATCAACCTTTTCGCCATTGAGCAAGATATCGACCTTGACCACATCGGAGGCGCGAAATTCCTTGAACTCGTAGTCCATCGACGCATAACCGCGCGATACCGATTTGAGCTTGTCGAAGAAATCGAGCACGATCTCGCCCAGCGGCATTTCATAGGTCAGCATGACCTGCTTTCCGTGGTAGGCCATGTTCAGCTGCACGCCGCGCTTCTGGTTGGCCAGCGTCATGACCGCGCCCACATACTCCTGCGGCATGTACAGATGTACGGTGACGATGGGCTCGCGAATCTCGTTGACCCGCCCGGCGTCCGGAATTTTCGACGGGTTTTCGACCTTGAGAATCTCACCATCGGCCCTGAGCACCTCGTACACCACGCTGGGCGCGGTCGTGATCAGGTCCTGGTCGAATTCGCGCTCCAGCCGCTCCTGGACAATTTCCATATGCAGCAGGCCCAGAAAGCCGCAGCGAAAGCCAAACCCCAGCGCCTCGCTGACTTCAGGCTCGTAATGCAGCGACGCATCGTTGAGCTTGAGCTTCTCAAGCGCATCGCGCAAGGACTCGTACTCGCTGGCCTCCGATGGATACAGGCCGGCGAACACCTGGGGTTGGATTTCCTTGAAACCCGGCAAGGCTTCGGTCGCGGTGAAGGCCGCGCCGCCGCTGCCGCCCTTGATCAGGGTGACGGTGTCGCCGACACGGGCTGCCTGCAGCTCCTTGATGCCGGCGATCACAAAGCCGACCTCACCGGCTTCCAGCGACTGGCGCGCTTCGGTGTGGGGCGTGAAAACGCCGAGTTGCTCAGCGTTGTAGGTTGCTTCGCTGGCCATCAGCTTGATGCGGTCGCCCTTGGCGAGGCGGCCATCGACCACGCGCACCAGCATGACCACCCCAACGTAAGCGTCATACCAGCTGTCGATGATCATGGCGCGCAAAGCACTGTCCGGGTTACCCTTGGGCGATGGAATCAAAGCCACCACGGCTTCGAGAATCTCATCAATGCCCATGCCGGTCTTGGCGCTGCAGGGAATCGCATCGGTGGCGTCAATGCCGATGACTTCCTCGATTTCCTGCCGGGCGTTGTCGGGGTCGGCCTGCGGCAAATCCATTTTATTGAGTACCGGCACCACCGTCACGCCCAGGTCAAGAGCGGTGTAGCAGTTGGCGACGGTCTGCGCTTCAACGCCCTGACTGGCATCGACCACCAGCAGCGCGCCTTCGCAGGCCGACAGCGAGCGGCTGACTTCATAGGAGAAGTCAACATGGCCCGGTGTATCGATCAGATTGAGGTTGTAGATCTGGCCATCGAGCGCCTTGTACTTGAGCGCGGCGGTCTGCGCCTTGATGGTGATGCCGCGCTCTTTCTCGATGTCCATCGAATCGAGCACCTGAGCGCTCATTTCCCGATCTTGCAAGCCGCCGCAGCGTTGGATCAACCGGTCTGCAAGCGTGGATTTACCGTGATCAATATGCGCAATGATCGAAAAATTTCGAATGTGATTCATCAACAGGAATGCCTAGGTACTTGAAGGGATTGCAAAGAAAGGACAGAGCATGCAGAAGATCATAAAAAAAGGCGCGTCTGGCAGCGACGCGCCCTGAACCAACAATCTATGGCAACTGCGAAAGTTGGAACTTTATTGTAGGTAAAAAGCTGGCGTTGAACAGTCTGTGAAATTTGCCGGTTGTTGGCCTTTGCCACTTGATGGCAAAGGTTTCAGTACAGGATTTTTACAATTTTATAGCGATTGATACTCGGCGATCCAAAGATGGATTTTCAAGCAGTTACCGGGGTTGCATTAAACCCCATGCCTACCTGGCAAAAATACTGCTGCATTCTAACCAAGCTGCCTGAAAAGCCGCTTTTTACTTCGCTTTCAAGATCATCCGCGTATGGGCTTGATGATGACGAACTGCGCCAAGTCCCCACGCCTTACCAGCACGGTGATGTTCTTGGTCTTGTCGATTTTTGCCAGTGCCGCTTCAAACCCCTTGACATCGCTTACTTCGTTGTTGGCAATCGACACGATCACATCGCCTTCCCGCAGCCCGGCGCGCGCCCCTGCGCCGTCAGCTGTATCGATCTTGACTCCGCCCTTGATCTTCATTTCTTTTTTCTGTGCCTCGGTGATCTCGCTGACCGCCAGGCCCAGTGCCTGCGCGGGACCAGCAACAGGCGGTTTGGCTTCGGATTTCACAACTGGCCGAGCAGGCTTGTCAGCTTCCACCTCGGCAATGGTGACCGATAAATCCTTGGTGGCGCCGCGCCGGAATACAGTCACTGTGGCCTTGGTGCCTGGCTTGATATTGCCGACCATGCGCGGAAGGTCGCTGGCCTTGTCAATCGTCTTGCCTTCAAACTTGACAATGATGTCACCGGCTTCTATGCCGGCCTTGTCGGCAGGAGCGCCGCTCTCGACACCCCTGACCAGCGCGCCCTGGTTTTTTTCCAGGCCGATGGATTCGGCCACTTCCTTGGTGACCTGATCGATCTGCACGCCGATGCGCCCGCGCGTCACCCGCCCGCTCACCCGCAGCTGTTCCGAGACACGTATCGCCTCATCAACCGGAATCGCAAACGAAATTCCTTGGAAACCGCCGGACCGGGAGTAAATCTGGCTGTTGATGCCGACGACTTCGCCACGCATGTTGATCAGCGGCCCGCCAGAATTGCCAGGGTTGATCGCCACGTCGGTCTGGATAAACGGCAGGTAGTCGCCGGTATCACGCTGCTTGGCGCTCACAATGCCTGCGGTCACGGTGTTTTCAAGCCCGAACGGCGAACCGATGGCCATCACCCACTCACCTACGCGCAGACGGTTGATGTCGCCAATCTTGACAGCTGGCAGGCCGGTTGCCTCGATTTTCACCACCGCCACATCGCTGCGCTTGTCGGCACCGATGATCTTGGCCTTGAATTCGCGCTTGTCAGTCAGGGTGACAATGACTTCATCGGCTCCTTCCACCACATGGGCATTGGTCATCACGAAGCCGTCGGTCGTCAGGATAAAACCAGAGCCTACGCCGCGCGGCTGCTCTTCATCGGGCTGGCTGGGGTCGGGACGCGGGGCGCGGGGCATATTGGGTGGCACGGGAATGCCGAAGCGCTTGAAGAACTCCAGCATCTGCTCATCGATATTACCGCCGGCCGATGCCTTGACTTTCTCAAGAGTGCGGATATTGACCACGGCCGGGCCCACCTGGTCCACCAGATCGGTGAAGTCGGGCAACGAGCGACCTTGGGCCCAGACAGGCGTGACGGGCAGCACGGCAGTGATAGCCGCCACGGCCATCAGGCCTGTTGCAAGGTAAGGACGCAGGTAGGTCAGGTTCAATTCAAGCATTTTCAGCCTTGTCATAAAAAGTGATCGGTCAGGCAAGCCAACAGCTTGTCAGATAAATTCAAAATCGGTAAAAGCAAGGGGAGGCAGCTGACAAGATTCTGCAACCGTCCGTCCACCTGCCCGCAGGTCTATTTTTTGTGCTCCAGCGCGCTGGCAAACAGCCGCAAGGTTGCCAAGGGAACTTCACCCACAAGCGTGACCCAGTAGGCATCGAGCTGCTTGCTCATGGTTTGGGTCGCGCCCATGGAAAGGCTGGACTCCTGAAGGTGGCGCTGGCGGTCCAGAGACTCAACAAAAATCGACACCGACGCCAGGCCATCGGAAAAAACCCATTGAAGCGGACCTTCGGCCGTCGGCGGATTGGCAGCGCCCATTGCTGCCGAAACCGGTCGCTTGTAGCAGCTGATGGCATTGAAGCCAGCCACGGGCGCCTTCAACTCCCAGCCTTCGGCACGGGCGGTAGTCTTGACCAGCACTGGTTTTTCAACGCGGTAACCCTCCAGTTGACCCATCATTTGGATCAGCTTGTCCATGTTGACCGGCGCATCGAGCTGCAACTCTGAAAATGCAGCCTGCTCAAGCACCTTGCCGTCGGCGTCCAGCGTCTGGAGCTTCACGATCAGGCCGTTCTTGCGCTCGGTCCAGACACGGTAGCCAAAACGCAGGTTGTCCTTGGGAAGGAGCATGACGATATCGGCATCCACACCGGCCACTCGCTCAACGCCGTCCTGCCGGAATTTGTAGAAATCGCCGATGCGGCTGTCGGCTGATTGGAACAGTTCGGGAAACAGGCCCAGGGACTCGCGTTTTTCGCTGCGCGCCACCTTGTGATTGGGCAGCAAGGTCACGACCTGGTCGTTATGCCTGAAGATCGAGCGCGGCGCCCCGGTCAGGGTTTCAACCCGCTCTACCTGCTGCGTGCCCTCGCACACATGCCATATCTTGGCGCTGGACATGTTGCCGCCGGCCGACACTACGAAGGTTCCCATATAAGAGCGGTTCGTCGAAGCCTGGTGCATGCGCATCAGCCAGTCATTGAGGCCACGCATGCCCGGAGATGTTGCAGCCGCTGCAGATTGCCCCGAAACAGCCGGTGTGGGCGGCACTTGTGCCGCTACATAATTAATAGCTGCCAGGGCAGGAACAGCAAGCGCCAGAAGCCTTAAATGCTTAAATTTCATGAATTGACAAGGGTTTCATGAATCTCAACGTCCAGTGGTGGCCTGTGCCTCTTGCGGCATCTCGAAAGTGGCATTGCGCAGAAAACCGGAAGATTCCTGAAAGGCGGATGTGGCGCCGAACTGTTTGTGCGCAGCCAGCAACTCTTCCAGCCTGGCATCGCGCACTATCGGGCCTTGCGGCGAGCTGACCAAGATT
>JAQGNK010000283.1 GCA_028291905.1 Polaromonas sp. | reverse complement strand
ATGGCGACGCTGATGGCTGCGCACGGCACGCAATTGGCACCGGCTGCGGATGCCGACGAGCCGCTGGTGCTGGAGCCGTTCGCCGAGCGGCTGGCGCGCTTTGCGCAGGGGATATGAGGTGCGGCTGGGCTGGCGATGATGGCGCTTTTTGCTATTTTATTTATAGCTGCTGGCGCAAGTGGATCATACGTTACAGCTGTTTTTATCTTTAATTCGATCCGCCAGAAGTTACCTCATTCCTGACGGACAGGAAAAACCAGCGCCCTGAATTCTATGAACCTAGCCCAGCCTCAACCCCCCAGCACCCCTTGCGCCCACAGCGGCAGCGGCTTGGCAAAAGCCGTCACTTTCTCGCCCTGGCGCATGGCCACCAGCTGCGGCCCGCCGTCTTCGAGTTCGCGGGCTTCATACAGATACGCCACCGTCGCCAGGCCGGCGGCCTGCGACAGATTGGCCAGGGTGCGCGGGTAGCGGGCCAGTATCTTGGCCGGCGGCACGTCGTGGCCGCCTTCCTGCACCCGGCGCTGCACCCGCGCCAGCAGCCGCTGCGGGTCGTCGAGCGCCACGATGTACAGTGCCACCACATAGCCACGCGCCAGTGACTGCTCGATCAGCGCCAGCTTGGAGGGATGGGAAAACACGGTTTCGCTGACAAAGGACTCGCCCCGCGCCAGCTGCAGGGCGCGCTGCGCATCGGCCCAGTCGCGGGCGGCCTGCGAGCGCTCCCTGGGGTCGGCGATGTGCCGCAGCTGCTCGCGCTCATGAATGTCGGCATTCACGAACACTAGGCCGGCGCCGAGGATGCCGCTTTTCACCAGCGCGCGGTACAGCGTCGATTTGCCGGCGCCGTTGGGGCCAGCCAGTAGGTGAAAAACCGGCGTCTGCGTTGGCGTTGGCCTCACAAGGCCTGGCGGCGGTTGTCCTCGACCACCTCGCGCACCCGCTGGGCCAGCGAGCCGTTGACCTCGGCTGCCAGCAAGCGGCTGGTCAGGTCGGCGACGGTGCGGTTTTTCTGCGCTTCTCGGGCAGTAGCCTCATAGCCTTCGATGGCCGCCTGCGCCTCCTGCGCCGTCAGGCCGGAATGCTCGACGATGCGGCCCAGCGTAGCCCAGTATTCGACCTGGCCGGCGACCGAGCGGCGCAAGGGCTGGGCGGCTTCGCGGGCTTGTTGCACCAAGGCTGCGGGAAGTTTGACGGATGAAAAACTGGCGGGGGATGCGGACATGATGGATTGGCCTCCTGATTGGCGCATTTTGCGCCAATCAGGAGCCGGGGATCAACTCTTGAGCAAAGTCCGCAGCATCATGATGGGTGCGGGCTGTGCAGTTGCAGTCAACTCATGCCTCATCAGGGCCATGCTTGGAGCGGAACTCTTTTAAAAACGCCCATCGCATGCGCAACGACCGAAGCGTGCCAGCTGCCTGTACCTCACCCCGGCCGCTGGTCGGTCGAGGGGCGCTGCCACAGGTTGATGCCGCCCTCGACCGCATGCTGGTCGATGGCGGCCAGTTCTTCCGCTGAAAACGCTAGGTTCTGCATCGCGCCTGCCAACTCCGTGATCTGGGCCGGGCGGCTGGCGCCGATCAGGGCCGAGGTGACGCGGCCGTCGCGCAGCACCCAGGCCGTGGCCATCTGCGCCAGGCTCTGGCCGCGCGCTTGGGCCACCTCGTTCAGGCCGCGCACATGGGCCAGGTTCTGCTCGCTCAAATGATCGGCCTTGAGCGTGCCGCCGCCGGGCCGGTTGATGCGGGCGTCGGCCGGAATGCCGTTCAGGTACTTGTCGCTCAGCAGGCCCTGGGCCAGCGCGCTGAAGGCAATGCAGCCCATGCCGGTGTCCGCCAGCGCATCGAGCAATTCGTCCTCGATCCAGCGGTTGAGCAGGCTGTAGGAAGGCTGGTGAATCAGCGGATTCACGCCCATGGCCTTCAGGATGCCGGCGGCTTCGCGGGTCTTGGCGGCTGAATAGCTGCTGATGCCGACATACAGGGCCTTGCCCTGCTGCACCGCGCTGGCCAGGGCGCCGCAGGTTTCCTCCAGCGGCGTGTCCGGGTCGAACCGGTGCGAGTAAAAAATGTCCACATAGTCCAAGCCCATGCGTTTCAGGCTCTGGTCCAGGCTGGCCAGCACGTACTTGCGCGAGCCGCCGCCCGAGCCGTAGGGGCCGGGCCACATGTCCCAGCCGGCCTTGCTGGAGATGACCAGCTCGTCGCGGTAGGGCCTGAAGTCGCGCCGCAGGTGCTCGCCGAAGTTGGTTTCGGCGCTGCCGAAAGGCGGGCCGTAGTTGTTGGCCAGGTCGAAATGGGTGATGCCCAGGTCGAAGGCGGTGCGCAGCATCTCGCGCTGGGTCGCCATCGGCGTGGTGTCGCCGAAGTTGTGCCACAGGCCGAGCGAGATGGCCGGCAGCTTCAGGCCGCTGCGCCCGCAGGTGCGGTAGGGCATGGTGGTGTAACGGCTGGAACTGGCTTGGTAGGTCATCTTGCTTGCCTTTTTTCTGGATGGGAAGGTGAAAAATGGATGTTTGCGGCCACAAAAAAACCAGGCCGGTAGTCGCTTGGCCTGCGCTGCGGCGGACAGGAAGGGCTCTTTCAAATGATAGCGTTTCGTGCTGGCTGAGCTTTCCAGTTCTGCCGCTGCCGCGTCAGATGTGTGCTGATTCCATTTCAGCCGGCATTGATTGTTTAGTTTTCAGCGTCATTCCCGCACATGCGGGAATCCAGGGCTCCGGGCCAGGGTCTTTGCGCCTGCTACTGGATTCCCGCCTGCGCGGGAATGACAGCGATTTTTCCAGATCAGGGCGAAACGGCTCTAATGACGCGCAAAGGCAGCCATGGCGTCAAGCCTTCAGCGCCATGCCCCGCGCGTGGCCCTGGCTAAACGCTTCTTCGAACACCGAATAGCCCGCCAGGTCGCTGTGCGCGAAATGCAGGCGCTGCCATGGCGCGGGCTGCAGCTGCTGCAAGGCCAGAAGGGCCGGGCTGCTGCGCACGCCGGGCATTGGCACGCTCATCGCGTGGCCGTAGCGCATCACGTCCAGGCGCGTGGCCTTGGCCGGCAGGTCGGGATGCGGCACGGCCAGCTCGGCCAACACAGCGTCGCGCCAGTGCGTCCAGGGCCGGGTGTACAAGTCCTGGCGCCCGGCTGGGTCGATGCCGAAAGCGCGGTAGTAGGTCAATACCGTTTCGCCCGGCACCGACTGCAGGCTCTGGTGCATCGCATCGACATAGCCCAGGCCGGGAAAGCGCGTGTCGCCGCCGGGGTTGTAGATCACGCTGTCCCAGCTCGGCGCGGCGCCGGGGCGGTCGTGCAAGGCCGCCCTGATGTGCAGGTTGGCCACCAGCCACGGCGCGTAGCGCAGGGCGCTGGCGGCCTGGCGCAGGGCGGGCGGCGGGTTGTCGACGACGCGGGCGGCGATGAACAGCGGCAGCGCCAGCACGCACTGCGCCGCCTGCCAGCGCTCGACTGCGCCGGTGGCGACGTTCAGCGCATCGACCTCGACGCCGTGCTTGGCGATGGCCACGCGCAGCACGGCGCGGCCGGTTTTGAGGCGCTGGCCGAGCGGCGCGGCGAGCTGCTTCGTCAGCCAGCCGTTGCCTTCGGGCCAGGTCAGCACGCCGCCGTCGCGCTCGGCCGACGCCGGCTCGCCGGGCGCGTGAAAGCCGTGGCGGCTGGCAAAGTAATGAAGTCCGGCCCAGGCCGAGACACTGGCCAGGCCGGCGCCGTAGTCGTCGCGGCAGCAGTAGTCCAGGTACCAGCGCAGCGCCGGGCTGGCGAGCCGGTGCTGGTCCAGCCAGGCTTCAAAAGTCATGGCATCCAGCGCAAGCTGCGAGGGCGCCAGAGGGCTTTTTAATGCCGGAATGGTAAAGCGGGCCTGGCTGGAAGCCTGCTGCACCAGCCCGGCAAAGCGCTGGTAGTCGGCCAGCGTGGCCGCGTCGATGTCCTGCAGCGGCAGCAGGCCTTCCTGCCACTGGCCGTTGATGAACAGCCGCTCCTGCGGGCTGTGGCACAGCTGGCGCTCGTCATAGACCCAGCGGCCGGCCACCCGCTGGCGCACGCCCAGTTCTTCCAACAGGTCCTGGACCGCCGCCGCATCGTCGCCGGGCACCGGCAAATAGTGCGCGCCCAGCGGACAGGCAATGCCGCCGACCTGCCCGCCCCGGCTGTTGCCGCCGGCGCTGTCCTCCAGCTCCAGCAGCGCGAAGTCGTCGATGCCGCGCCCGCGCAAGGCCCGCGCCGCCGCCAGCCCGGCGACGCCGCCGCCGAGGATCAAGATGCCGGTGCGCTGGCTGCTCGACGGCAGGGGAATGCTGCGCTGCCCGCCGCGCAGGAGGTGGCCGCGCTCGTGGCTGGCGCCGATGAAGCCCCCGCCGATTTCGGGTGCCGGGCCGCAGCCGGCCAGCGGCAGGGCCGAGGCGGCGAGGAAGTCGCGGCGCTTCATGCCGTGGCTCCTGCCGGTGCAGAGCGATGCGAAAATACTCTCATTTTGATAGCTGACTGCGCAGGTAATACCTGCGCCAGAGGCCAATTTGGCTTGAAACTGCAACGGTTCGGCTCATCGGTTTTTCCCTGCCCCCGCGTCCGCATGGCTCCTTCCCCCGCTGGGGAAGGCTGGGATGGGGGCCGCCCCGAATCCGAATCCAGACACCGTAGCGCCCTTTTCTGGGCAAGTCCAAAAATCCATGCTGCCAGCGTTCAACCACCGCTGGCCCCCATCCCAGCCTTCCCCCAGCGAGGGAAGGAGCAAAACGGATTCGGGTGCCGTGGTGAGCTGAGCAGTTGCCAAAACCCGTCACGACTGCAGCTTCGGTTTTTCTCTTCACTTGCTGGGAGATGCAACAGGAAAAGCGCGGCCGTGGTGGCAGCCGGCCCTTCCAGCCAGGGCCACGGGTCTGGCTTTGCCAGACCGCAGGCGCAGGTGGAACGTGGAGGCGTTGTCTCTTCGCAAGCCAGGGCCGCGGGACCGGCTTCCCCGGACCGCAGGCGCAGCGGCCCCCTCGGGGGGCAGGGCGCTACACGCAGTGAGCAACCGTGGGGGCTCATCTGCCCCATTCCTGCTCGTAGCTGTGCACCAGCTCCTGGTTCGACAGGCGGTTGACCGGCGCCGGCACCCGCGCCATGTCGAGCGGAAAGTCAAACAGCAGCGGCAGCGTCTGCGGGTTCAGGTAGCGCA
>JAQGNK010000275.1 GCA_028291905.1 Polaromonas sp. | reverse complement strand
TGTCCGCACGCAGCACGGCGGCAGCTGCTTTCGCTCGGGCCGCTGCCGCCTGCCCAACTCCTACCTTTACGACCCCGAAATCATCCCGCGCGTGGCGACCTACCTGCGCCAGGATGGCCGCTTTGACGACACCACGCTCTGGATACTGGGCGAGCGGCGCCTGGTCACGGTCATGGGCTGCGTGAAATCTGCGGAGCAGGGCAGGGCGCTGGAGCAGGCCGTCATGCTGGTGGACGATGTCATGGGCGTCATCAACCGCACCGCTGTGCTTCCTTGCCTGGACAGCCCCGGCCTGCCGGTGAACAACTGCGCCGCTGCTGGAAAATAAGCTGCGCCATCGCCAGCGGACGACCGGCCGGGGCGCAAAACGCGGTATTGCCTGCCGGTTGGAACGCCGCTAACCTGTCCGGCCATCCACCGCACAGGAGGCGCCATGCCTGTCGATCCGACTTCCTACAAACCGCTCGACCCCGGCCGCGTCGAAACTCTGGACTCGCTCGAACGCGCCTATTGGAGCCGTGAATTCCGCATCACCGAGGATGAGCTGATGCAGGCCGTGGCCGAAGTCGGCAACCACGTCAGCGCGGTGCGCGACCACCTGGAGTCGCTTCATGCAGGCAAGGCCTCGCCAAAGAGTTGACCTGCCTGAATTTTTTTGGACTAGCGCGAGGAGCGGCTGTCCAGCCTGAGGCCTGGCGGGCAATGGCCCAGCGCCGCACGGCGCTTTACAAGGCCCGGCGGTCAATCAGGGTCAGCAAGGACGCCGCGCAATCCCGCAAGGCCCTGGAGGGCGAGGCCATGGCCAGCTCCAGAAAGTGGCCGGCATACGACGGGTCCTGGTGAAACCGGGCCGGGTCGATCCACCAGCCCTGTCCCGCCATCAGCCATTTGAAATCAACCTCTGCCAGCAGCAAGACCGGCCTGCCGGACTCGTGCATCGCCTGATGGGCCGGTGTTACTTGTTTTTCATGATGGTGCATTGCAATGACTCCCTGTAGTTGCCATGCCTGCCCCTATAACGGCTGACGCCGGCTTTGGGCTGACAAGGCCAAGTCAGATCTGCAAGCCGGCCAAGCCCCAAGCCGCCTCAAGCTCGCGCCCGTCCGGGCGCTCTGGCGCAGCTTGACATCGCTTATGCCGACGCGCATATTCATTTTCCGCGTTGCCCTGCGTAAACGACACGCTGGCGGTGTCATTTGTGGCTATAACGCCACGCCTGACGAGGAGTTTTCATGCTGGAAACATTACGTCCCGACCCCACCTTCCATCCCTCGGCCCGCCTGGCCATGCAGGCCGAAGCCGAACACATCGCCTACACCGTGCTGCTGTCGCCCGACCAGTCGCGGCCCGATGCGCTGGCCACCATCGATGTCGATCCGGCGTCGCCCGGCTACGGCTCGGTGCTGAGCCGGCTCGACATGCCGCACCGTGGCGACGAGTTCCATCACTTCGGCTGGAACGCCTGCAGCTCGGCGCTCTCGCCGATGTCGGGCCATGCCTTCCTGCAGCGCCGCTACCTGATCATTCCGGGCATCCGCTCATCGCGCATCTACGTGCTCGATACCCAGCCCGACCCGCGCGCCCCCCGGCTCGTCAAGACCATCGAGCCTGAAGAGATGCTGCGCAAGACCGGCTACTCGCGCCCGCACACGGTGCATTGCGGCCCGGAAGGAATCTACATCAGCACATTGGGCGGCGCGGGCGCCGACGGCACCCAGGGGCCGCCCGGCATTTTCATCATGGACTGCGAGTCGTTCGAGATTCTCGGCCGCTGGGAGATCGACCGCGGCCCGCAAAAGCTGCACTACGACTTCTGGTGGAACCTGCCGCGCGACTACATGGTGTCCAGCGAATGGGGCCTGCCGCCGCAGTTCGAGAACGGCATCAATGCCGAAGACCTGCTGGCCAACAGGTACGGCCACTCGGTGCATTTTTGGGACCTGCGCGACCGCCGGCATGTGCAGGCCATCGATCTGGGCGCCCAGCACCAGATGGCGCTGGAGATCCGCCCGGCGCATGACCCGACGCGCGAATACGGCTTCATCGGCGTGGTGGTCGACACCACCAACCTGGAAGGCTCGATCTGGACCTGGTACCGCGAAAACGGCAAGTTCCACATCAAAAAGACCGCCACCATACCGCCCGAGCCGGCAGACGCGGCCCGGCTTCCCGCGCTGCTCAAGGGCTTTGGCGCCGTGCCGCCGCTGGTCAGCGACATCGACCTGTCGCTCGACGACCGCTTCCTGTACGTCGCCTGCTGGGGCACGGGCGAGCTGCGCCAGTACGATGTGACCGACCCGATGAAGCCGGTGCTGGCTGGCAGCGTGCGCATCGGCGGCATTGCGCAACTGGCAGCGCACCCGAGCGGCAAGCCCTTTGGCGGCGGCCCGCAGATGACCGAGATCAGCCGCGACGGCAAGCGGGTGTACTTCACCAATTCGCTCTACAGCACCTGGGATGCGCAGTTCTACCCCGGCGGCGTGCCCGGCGCGCAGGTGATGTGCCACGTCGGCGCCGACGGCGGCTTGAGCCTCGACCCGGACTTCTACGTCGATTTCGGGCCGGACTATGCCGCGCACCAGATTCGCCTGCAGGGCGGCGACTGCTCGACCGATTCCTTCTGCTACGCCTCGGCCTGAACGCCGTTGAGCGCCCGTTGACCGCCACCGCCGCGCTCTGGCTGACGATTGTGGGCGTGGGGGTTTACCACGGCCTGAACCCCGCGATGGGCTGGCCGCTGGCCGTCGCCAACGGCCTGGAAAAGCGCCGCGCCAGCGCCGTGCTGGCAACGCTGCTGCCGCTGGGCGGCGGGCATTTCGCGGCCATGGCCGTGGTGCTGGTGCCGTTCGCCTGGCTCACCTGGTATGTGGAATGGAGCCGCGCCATCCGGCTGGGCGCGGGCGTGCTGGTGCTGGGGTTCGGCCTCTACAAGCTGCTCAGGCGGCGCCATCCGCGCGCGCTGGCCCGGATTCGGCCGACGCAGCTGGCCTGGTGGTCGTTCCTGATGGCCACCGCGCATGGCGCCGGGCTGATGCTGGTGCCGTTCATGCTGGGGCTGTGCATTGCGCCTTCACCTGCGCCCGATGGCGGCGCGCTTGCCGGCGCGGCCATGGGCCATGCGGGCCAATGGGCGTTGATGAGCCATCTGGCGCAGTCCAATGCCGCCACCGCCGTGGCTGTCGCGGCGGTGCACACGCTGGCCATGATGCTCGCCGGCCTGGGCATGGCCTGGGCCGTGTACCGCTACCTGGGGCTGCATTTCCTGCGCCGGGTGTGGCTCGACCTCGACCTGGCCTGGGGCGCCAGCCTGGTCATTGCAGGAGCGGCAGGCGCCGGCATGGCGTTGTGAGGTTGCCCCAGGCTGGCCAATGGCCGCAGGGAAGCC
>JAQGNK010000258.1 GCA_028291905.1 Polaromonas sp. | reverse complement strand
TCCAGCCCTTGTTTTCCTCGCCAATCAAATTCTCGGCCGGCACTTCGACGTTGTCGAACCAGACCTCGTTGACCTCGGATTCGCCGTCGAGCAGCTTGATTGGCCGCACCGTCACGCCGGGCGAGGCAATGTCGATCAGCAAAAAGGAAATGCCGGTCTGCGGCTTGCCTTCGTTGCTGGTGCGCACCAGGCAGAAAATCCATTCGCCGTACTGGCCCAGGGTGGTCCAGGTCTTCTGGCCGTTGACGATGAATTTGTCGCCCTGGCGCTCGGCCTTGCACTTGACCGAGGCCAGGTCGGAGCCGGCCCCCGGCTCGCTGTAGCCCTGGCTCCACCAAACCTCGCCGCTGGCGATGCCGGGCAAAAAGCGCTGCTGCTGCTCGGGTGTGCCGAAGGCCATGATGACCGGCGCCACCATCACCGGGCCGAACGGCACGACGCGCGGCGCGCCGGCCAGCGCGCATTCTTCCTCGAATAGGTGCTTTTGCACCGCGTTCCAGCCGGGGCCGCCGAATTCCCTGGGCCAGCCGTGGCCGAGCCAGCCTTTGGCGCCCAGTATCTTGGCCCAGCGCTGCATGTCGTCGCGTGACAGGCGCAGGGCGTTGTGAACCTTGTGCGAAATATCGGCCGGCACATTGGCCTGGACCCAGGCGCGAATCTCTTCGCGGAAGGCCTGTTCTTCAGGGGTGAATGCTAAATCCATGGGTTTTGTCTCCAGTTGCTCGATTTTTAGCACGGCCTCCCGTGCCCGTCTGTCAGGCCTGTGACAGCCCCAGCTCTTTATACACATGCGCCAGCTGGCTTTGCAACTGCGTTACCTGGGTTTCAAGCGTTTCAATTCGTTGCTGCAGCCGCTCGGCCTGGCCCAGCGACACCGGTTCTGCTTCTCTATTGATAGCGCTATCCGATGCGTGCGCCTGCGCAAACGGCATCAACGCGGCTTCGCCGCAGAGCAGGTGCGCCCAGCGCTGCTCGCGCATGCCGGCGGTGCGGGCCAGCTGCACCACCATCAGCGCGCCGCTGTCGTCGCCGCGCGCCTTGAGCTCGCCCAGCGCGTCCTCGACGCTGGCGATGTCGGCGAACTTGTACCAGCGCTCGCTGTTGATGCGCAGCTCGCCCGGCGTCTGCGGGCCGCGCAGCATCAGCAGGCCCAGCAGCACCGCCTGCGGCTCGCTCACCCCAAAGCCACGCTGGAAGTTGTGCTCGAAGCGCGGCACCCGGCTGGAGCTGGCCTCGAACACCAGGCTTTGCTTCTTGAGCGTGTCGATGGCCGCCTGCGCGTCGGATTCGGTGATCTCCATCACCGGGTCGCGGCTGGTTTTCTGGTTGCAGCCCAGCACCAGGGTGTTGAGCGACAGCGGATAGCTGTCGGGCACGGTGCGCGCTTTTTCCATCAGGGTGGCCAGCACGCGGGCCTCGTTCGGGGTAAGTAGTCTCATGGGGATAATCTTAGAACATGAAAAACCTCGTCATTCTGATTTCAGGCAGCGGCTCGAACATGGCCGCCATCGCCCGCGCCGCGCAAAAAGAAAACTGGCAGGACAAGCTCGGCGTGCGGATTGCTGCCGTCATCAGCAACAAACCCGAAGCCCCGGGCCTGGCGCTGGCCAGAGAACTCGGCATTGCCACCGACGCGCTATCGCATCGGGATTTTTCATCGCGCGAGGCTTTCGACGCCGTCCTGATGGCGCGCATTGAACGCCATGCGCCGCAGCTGGTGGTGCTGGCCGGCTTCATGCGTATCCTGACGCCGGGCTTCGTGCAGCACTATGCCGGCCGGCTGATCAACATCCATCCTTCGCTGCTGCCGGCTTTTGCCGGCCTGCATACCCACCAGCGCGCCATCGACCTGGGCTGCAGGGTGGCCGGCACCACGGTTCACCAGGTCACGGCCGAGCTGGACCACGGCCACATCCTGGCGCAGGCGGCGGTGCCGGTGCTGCCCGGCGACACGGCCGAGACGCTGGCCGCCCGGGTGCTGACGCAGGAGCACCTGATCTATCCGCAGGCGGTGCGTTCTTTCTTCATGCGCGGCGCCTGAAGACGGCTTGGTTGGGGCGCGGCGTCAGCCGTGAAGTTGTTTCGGAAGGTAACGGGCTGAATCTGCAGGCTGAAGCGTGCCGTATTCATTGCAGCCGGTCGCGAATCCATTTTGATTCCGGCGAGTGCAACTACCGCAACTTCAACCTCAAGGATTCACATGCAGACAAAACACAAACTGGCCTCCATCGGCCTGGCGCTGGCCCTGTCGCTTTCCGCCGCCTCTTCTTTCGCCCAGGTCATGGTCGGCGGCGCTTCGATGCTGCCGTCGAAGGACATCATCGACAACGCCGTCAACTCCAAGGACCACACCACGCTGGTCGCCGCCGTCAAGGCCGCCGGCCTGGTCGAAACGCTGAAGGGTCCCGGCCCGTTCACCGTGTTCGCGCCGACCAATGCCGCATTCGCCGCCCTGCCGGCCGGCACGGTCGATACCCTGCTCAAGCCTGAAAACAAGGCCATGCTGTCCGGCATCCTGACCTACCACGTCGTCGCCGGCAAGATGGACGCGGCGACGCTGACCAAGGCGATTGCCGACGGCGGCGGCAAGGCAGTGCTGAAAACCGTGGCCGGCGGCAGCTTGAGCGCCACCGCCATGGGCGGCAAGGTCATGGTGACCGATGAAAAAGGCAGCGCCGCCACGGTGACGATTGCCGACGTGATGCAGTCCAACGGCGTGATCCATGTAGTGGACAAGGTGCTGCTGCCCAAGTAACCAGCCCTTGGGGCGCGCGTCTGGCCCCGGTCAGGCGCGCTGGAAACTTTTCGAAAGCCCGTGTGCGCTGATGTCGCGCACGGGCTTTTTCATGGGCCGCGATTATTCGCGCCTGAGCTGATGCAAGGCCGCCTTGACGATGCTTTGCGCATCGACGCCGAAGAAATCGCGCAGCGCGGCGCGGGTGTCGCTGCGGCCAAAGCCGTCGGTGCCCAGCGTCAGGTAACTGCGGCTCGCCGGCAAAAAGGCGCGGATGCTTTCGGGCACGGCGCGCACATAGTCGGTGGCGGCAATCACCGGCCCCCGGCTGGCCTGCAGCTGGCGAGCGATGAAGGCCTCGCCGGTTGATTTGCCGTTCAGCACCGCCTGCTGGCAGGCCGCGCCGTCCCTGGCCAGCTCGCTCCAACTGGTCACGCTGAACACGGTGCTCTTGACGCCCATGCCAGCCAGCAGTTCGGCCGCCTTGACGACTTCGGTCAGGATGGCGCCCGAGCCCATCAGGGTGACTTCCATAGTCTGGTTCGTCTGGTTTTCAAGCATTTCAGTGCCCTGGCGCATATCCTGCCTGCGCGGGTAGCTATTAAATAAATAGCAGCCGGCGATGATGCCGGCTTCCGAGCCGGGCCGCAGGTCGGGCTGGGCGTAGTTCTCGTTCATCATGGTGATGTAGTAGAAAACGTCTTGTTGCGCCACCATCATCTCGCGCATGCCGTGGTCGATGATGACCGCCAGCTCGGCTGCGAATGCCGGGTCGTAGGCGCGGCAGTTCGGAACCGTCGCGGCCATCAGGTGGCTGGTACCGTCCTGGTGCTGCAGGCCTTCGCCGCCCAGCGTGGTGCGGCCCGAGGTGGCGCCGAGCAAAAAGCCCCGCGCCCGCTGGTCGGCGGCGGCCCAAATCTGGTCGCCGACGCGCTGGAAACCGAACATCGAGTAGTAGATATAAAACGGCAGCATCGCCAGCCCGTGCACGCTGTAGCTGGTGGCGGCCGCCGTCCAGCTGGCCAGCGCGCCGGCCTCGCTGATGCCTTCCTCCAGGATTTGCCCGTCCAGCGCCTCGCGGTAGCTCAGCACCGAGCCGATGTCTTCCGGCGCATAGCGCTGGCCGACGCTGGAGTAGATGCCGACCTGCTTGAACAGGTTGGCCATGCCGAAGGTGCGCGCCTCGTCGGCGACGATGGGCACGATGCGCGGCCCGAGCGCCGCGTCCTTCAGCAGGCCGCCCAGCATGCGCACGAAGGCCATGGTGGTGCTCATCTCCTTGCCGGCAGGCGCCAGCGCGAAGCCGGCGTAGGCGGGCAGGGCGGGGATTTCCACGGTGTCGGCGGTGGTGTCGCGCCGGGGCAGGTAGCCGCCGAGCGCCGCGCGCCGGGCCTGCAGGTACTGCATCTCGGGGCTGTCGGGCGCCGGCTTGTAGAAGTCGATGCGCCGGGCCTGCTCGTCGCTCAGCGGCAGGTTGAAGCGGTTGCGAAAGCCGATCAGGTCGGTCTCGTCGAACTTCTTGTGCGAATGCGTCGTCATCTTGCCCTGGCCGGCGCTTCCCATGCCGTAGCCCTTCTTGGTGTGCGCCAGGATCACCGTCGGCTGGCCCTTGTGAGCTACCGCCGCCGCGTAGGCAGCGTGGATTTTCACCAGGTCGTGGCCGCCGCGCTTCAGGCGGTCGATCTGCTCGTCGGTCATGCCCTGCGCCAGCCGCGCCAGTTCCGGGTTCTGGCCGAAGAAGTTGTCGCGGTTGAAGCGCCCGTCCTTCGCGGCGAAGGTCTGCATCTGGCCATCGACCGTGTGGGCAAAGGCCTCGGCCAGCGCGCCCGTCACGTCGCGGGCGAACAGGCCGTCCCAGTCGCTGCCCCAGACCAGCTTGATGACGTTCCAGCCGGCGCCCAGGAACAGCTTTTCCAGCTCGTCGATGATGCGGCCGTTGCCGCGCACCGGGCCGTCGAGCCGCTGCAGGTTGCAGTTGA
>JAQGNK010000254.1 GCA_028291905.1 Polaromonas sp. | reverse complement strand
CCGTGGAAGGTCACCTGGCCGCCCCGGTTGGTCTGCACTACGGGAATACCGCCAGGCGCCAGAATATGGTCAATTTTGCCTGCCAGCCCTTGCGTATAAACCGCAGGATGCTCGCAAATCCATAGCGCATCCGGTGTGGCCTCATCGCGCGCGACGGTGAAGTCCTGCATCGCTTGGTAGGTGGGCAGATAGTCCACCCGGCCCAACTGCCGCGTCAACACGGCAAAACTGCGGCCGCCGCGCCGGGCCGCCCCAAGCAAGGCAAGTCCCCTCGGGGGGCAGCGACCCGCGTAAAGCGGGGAGTCCTTCCCGCACGCGCCAGTACCGGCCGCGGAACTGGCTTTGCCAGGCCGCAGGCGGGCCAGCCCCCTCGGGGGGCAGCGACCCGCGCAGCGGCGGAGCGTGGGGGCACCAATCTCACAGCACGACCTTGACCATCGGGTGCGTGGACAGCGTGCGGTACAGCTCGTCAAGCTGCTCGCGGCTGGTGGCCAGCACGGTGATGGTCACGCCCAGGTACTTGCCGCCCTTGCTTTCGCGCAGCTCGATGGTCGAGGCGTCGAAGGCCGGGTCGAACTGGCGGGCAATCATGCTCACGGCGCCGACAAAGCCTTCGGCCTTGGTGCCCATGACCTTGATCGGAAACTGCGACGGGTATTCGATCAGCGACTCCTGGCGCGGGCTTTCGCCGCCCGGCTCGGGTACGGTGTCCGGGATGTCGTCGGTTGAATTGCTCATGTGGTTTGCTCCTTCTTGGCTTGCTGGTAGGCGCTATACAGGCTGGCATAGACCGGGCCGGGCTGGCCGCTGCCGACGGGTTCGCCATCGAGCAGGGTAATCGGCAGAATTTCCTTGGTGGCTGATGACAGCAGCAGCTCGTCGGCCGCCAGCACCTCGGCGCGGGAGATCGGCCGCAGCTCGAACGCCAAGCCCAGGGTGCGGCACATTTCTTCAATCAAACCGTAGCGAATGCCTTCGAGCACCAGCTGGTCCCTGGGCGGGCCCATGACCTTGCCGCCCTTCACGACCCAGACATTGCTGGACGCAGCCTCGCTCAGGTGGTCGCCCCGAAACATCACGGTTTCCAGCGCGCCCGCATCAACGCTGATCTGGCGCGAGAACACCGCGCCCAGCAGGCTGGTGCTCTTGATGTGCGCCTTTTCCCAGCGGAAGTCGCCCGCGCTGACGCAGGCCACGCCGGTGGCCCGCTGCTGGTCGCTGGGCAGCTTCATCGGATTGACCATGATGAACACGGTGGGCCGCAAGCCCGGCAGCATCGGATGGTCGCGCATGGCCACGCCGCGGGTCACCTGGATATAAATCAGTTGATTGCCGTTTTCGGTTGCAGCGCCGGTTGCACATGCGTAGTCAGCTATTAATTTAAGAGCAATATCGTGCCACTGCTGATGCGTGAGCGGATTGGCGATGCGCAGCTCGGCCAGGCTGCGGTCGAGCCGCGCCATATGCTGCGCAAAGCGAAACAGCCCGCCCGCATAGGCCGGCACCACTTCGTACACCCCATCGCCAAAGATGAAGCCACGGTCCAGCACGCTGATCTTGGCCTCCCGGAGGGTGCTGAACTCGCCATTGAGGTAGCAGGGCGTGGCGGGCAGGGCGTGGGCGGCTGCATCAGGCTGGATCATGGTGTACAGAAGAAAATTGGAGACAGACAAAGTGGTTGAGGCGTTCGGCGGACGAGCAGCATTGCAAGGAGGTGCCAATGCTCGGTGAACGCCGCCGATTTTCGAGGAGGCCGGGCATTTGCAAGCAACACCGCAGGCCTGGCCTTTTTCCGCTCGCTGGTGCCAGGGCCAAGTGCTTTTCCGAATTCATTCTAAAAAATTAGCAATGACTATGAAAATCGTGGCTGCATGCAAATGTTGTATTTTTGATACATATTCAAGCCATGAAAAATACCGCTGCAATGGCTAGCACGCCCAGCCCCAGGTTGATGCTTGCCAGTGTGGCGATCTGCCCGGCGCGCCGGCCGCCTTCCGGCCAGTCGCTGGCCTTGACGGCGTTTTTCAAGCGCCGGAAAGGGCCGAAATAAAGATGGCCGAACAGCGCGAACATCACCAGGCCGATGCCCAGCATTGCATGCCAGCCAGCAGGCGCATTCTTCATCCCGACACCCATCAGCATCGCCAGGCCAGTCAGCAGCAACACGATGACGGTGACCCACACCAGTTGAAAGAAGCGCTCCATTGCCTGCAAGATCAGAGGCAGACGTTGTGGTGGCGCCAGCTGTGCGCTGGCAGGCCGCAACGCAAACAGCATGAAGCTGATGCCTCCGAGCCAGGCGATGGCGGCAATAACATGCAGGAACTTCATTAACGCGTGCATCAGCGGTCTTTCATTAGAATGCGCAAAAGCCAGCCTAAACTGCTTTCCAGGCGCTTGGCAGCGCCGAGGCAGGGGAACTGGCAGGTACCAAAAGCATGATTGTGATTCATGCGGCTGGCTTACCCAAAAGCCGCTCGTCAATTAACTACTAATCCTGCAGAGGCGTCTGGCTATTGCCTATGGAGCGGGTTTCTACGTATAATCAGAGGCTTTGCTGGTAGTGGCTTTCGTAACCTGCATGTAATTTTAGAGGTTCATCATTGCAATAGCAGCGGCTGAGTCTGGCCACAAAGCCCTGGAGAAGTGCTGGTGAAAGAGCTAAAAGCAAGGAGCACTTTTGCTGCTGCGACAGTACCTGGAGCACCTGGTTTGGGCGGTGAAGAAATGACAGATGAGGCGCAGGACGAAGGTTTCAAGCCCCTGACGCCTGAAGAAGCTCAAAAGATTCGAGAATCAAATCCGCCGGTTTCCTTGTGGCTTGTGGTGGCGGGGCAGGCTGGGGTGGGCGCCTTGGTGGCCTTGATGGCCTGGCTGTTCACAGGCCAATCCCGAGTCGGGTGGTCTGCAGCCTACGGTGCGCTGGCAGTGGTAATTCCGGCGGCGCTGTTTGCCAGGGGGCTGTCGCGCCAGAAGTCCGCAACGCATGGAAATGCCGCGTTGGCTGGTTTTTTTGTATGGGAGATGGTCAAGATTGCCTTGACGGTGGCGATGCTCTTCGCCGCGCCAAGGTTGATTGCTGAATTGAACTGGCTGGCTTTGCTGGCAGGATTTGTGGTGACGATGAAGGTGTATTGGGTGGCCATGTGGTTTCGCCCGGCGCGCAAAGACTCGATCAAAAAATTTGAAATTTGACAACTGGTGACCTATGGCTGCTGCTGAACACGCTGGAACAACTGCCCCGACGTCTGGAGAGTACATCCAGCATCACCTGCATCATTTGCAGAAAAATTTCTCTTTTGAAAACGTTGAGCAGCATGGCATCGTTGACTTCAGCCTCTTCAATCTGGATTCCGTTTTCTACTCGGTAATTCTGGGGACCATTGCCTGCTTCCTGCTTTGGCGCGCTGCCCGCAAGGCCACGTCAGGCGTTCCAGGACGCTTCCAGGCTGCGGTTGAAATCCTTTCCGAAATGGTTGATAGCCAGGCAAAAGGCGTGATCCACAATGCCAAGAGCCGCAAGCTGGTGTCGCCGCTGGCCCTGACGGTATTTGTCTGGATTTTCCTGATGAACGCCATGGACATGCTGCCGGTCGATGCCATTCCCACGCTCTGGCATGGCGTTGCGCCTTCGCTGGGCCACAACAACTACATGCGCGTCGTGCCAACCGCCGACCTGTCCACTACCCTTGGCCTGTCGCTGAGCGTGCTGCTGGTCTGCCTGGTTTACAACGTCAAGATCAAGGGTGTCGGCGGCTGGGCGCACGAACTCATCGCCGCCCCTTTCGGCGACCACTGGTTTTTGTATCCGGTCAATTTCCTGATGCAAATGATTGAATTCACCGCCAAGACCGTCTCGCACGGCATGCGGCTGTTCGGCAACATGTTTGCCGGCGAACTCGTCTTCATGCTGATCGCCCTGATGGGCGGCGTGTGGGCCTGGCAGTTCAACCCCCTGACGGGTGGTTTCTGGCTGGGATTCGGGCATGTTGTCGCCGGAACCGTGTGGAGCATCTTCCACATCCTGGTGATCACGCTGCAAGCCTTCATCTTCATGATGTTGACGTTGATTTACGTGGGGCAGGCCCACGATTCACACTAGCTTTCTGCTTCT
>JAQGNK010000238.1 GCA_028291905.1 Polaromonas sp. | reverse complement strand
GCATAGTACACACCGCTGTCCAGCATGGCGTGGAAAAAGCGGTTGAAGGCCGGGCTGTCGGTCTTCATCACGCTTGGATAGTTCTGCGGCAAATTGGGCAGCAGGAAAAACCCGAACATCCCGCCTTCGCTGTCGCCGCAAAACGGCACGCCTGCCTGGCGTGCCGCCTGCGTCAGGCCGGTGACCAGGCTGCGGGTGCGCGCGCCCAGCGCCTCGTAGAAACCCGGCTTCTGGATTTCACGCAGCGTCGCCAGGCCGCAGGCGGTTGCCACCGGGTTGCCCGACAGGGTGCCAGCCTGGTAAACCGGCCCCAGCGGTGCCAGGTGCTCCATCACGGCGCGGGTGCCGCCAAACGCCGCCATCGGCATGCCGCCGCCGATCACCTTGCCCAGTGCCGTCATGTCGGGCTTGAAGCCGGGAATGCTCTGGGCATAAATGCTTTGCGCGCCGCCCAGGGCCACGCGAAAACCCGTCATCACTTCATCGAACACCAGGAGCGCGCCATGCTCGGTGCAGAGCTCGCGGCAGCGCTTGATGAAGGGAACGGTGGCCCGCACGAAGTTCATGTTGCCGGCAATCGGCTCGATCATCAGGCAGGCGATGTCCTTGCCGTGCAGTGAAAACGCTTCTTCGAGCTGCGCGATGTGGTTGTATTCCAGCACCAGCGTGTGCTGCACCACTTCGGGCGGCACACCGGCGCTGGTCGGGCTGCCGAAAGTCGCCAGGCCCGAGCCGGCCTTGACCAGCAGCGCATCGGAGTGGCCGTGGTAGCAGCCTTCGAACTTGATGATCTTGCTGCGCCCTGTGGCGCCCCGTGCCAGCCGGATCACGCTCATCGTTGCCTCGGTGCCCGAGCTCACCAGCCGCACCATCTCGATGGACGGCACGAGCTTGACGATTTCCTCGGCCAGCTCCACTTCGCGTTCGGTCGGTGCGCCGTAGGAAAAGCCTTCGAGCACGGCTTGCTGAACCGCCTCCACCACGGCCGGATGACCGTGGCCCAGGATCATCGGCCCCCACGAACCGATGTAGTCGATGTAGCGCTGGCCGTCAGCGTCCCAAAAGTAGGCGCCTTGCGCGCGCGCCACAAAACGGGGCGTGCCGCCCACAGCCCTGAAAGCGCGCACCGGGGAATTAACACCGCCTGGAATCAGCTGGCGAGCACGCTCGAACAGGGATTCATTGCGAGAAGTTTTGGAGGAGGGTGCGGGCTTAGTGTTTGGTTGTTCCATTAGGGGGGAGTTCAAAGGGAGGATTGGAAGTCAGACTGGCGTTGTCGTTGGAAACATCAGAATTGGCCGTTTCTTCATCATCTGACTCTTCATCGGTTTCAGCCTGTGCCCAGAAAAGACGGTCCGGCACGATATGGCCCATGCCCGGATGAAAGCCGGCGTCCAGGCTGTGATCCAGGTAGGTCAACGCTTCAGCCGTGGCTGCCTGCAGGTCATGCCCATTGGCCAGCAAGGCGCACAGCGCTGCTGAAAGCGTGTCACCAGCGCCTTCGAAAACGGCATCAAAGCGTTCAAACTTCTCGCTGTAAAGCACGGCTTGAGGGGTAGCCAGCACATTTTCAATGAACTGGTCGGTCAGCGGAATGCCTGTAACCAGGGTGTAAGGCACACCCAGGGCGGAAGCTGCCTTGGCAATGTCCCTGGCTGACGGATTGCGTTCCGTGGGCCAGTCCGGGAGCAGCCAGCGCCACAGTGTGCTGTGGTTGCCAATCAACAAGGTCACCTGTGGCAGCATCAGTTCACGAAAGGCGTCAAGGTAGCTGTCGATTTCGCTTTCATCCCACCACGACAGGCTGGGCATGTAGGCAACCAGCGGCACTTCGGCATAGTCGGATGCGATTTCTGCAATGGTGCTGATGTTTTCAGGGCTGCCGACAAAGCCTACCTTTATAGCCGCCACCGTCATGTCTTCAAGTGCAGCGCGTGCCTGCTCGCCCACGGCTTCATCATCAAACGGGAAATGGTCAAAGATTTCTGCCGTGTCACGAACATAAGCGCCAGTGACCACCGCCAGCGGGTGAGCGCCTGCTGAAGTAATGGCACTGATGTCTGCTGTGAGGCCACCTGCGCCACTGGGATCGCTGACATTGAAGGTCATGACGCAAGCCGGCGAAGCGTCGCTGTCCTCCATCTGGAGTTGTCGATTGTCCAGCTGAGATGCATTGGGGTTTGCCATAGGCTTTGATTTTGCCCTGTACTCGATTTAACAACGCCGTCCCGATACAATTGTTGCATTCTATGCGAAGGCAATTTAAGCTGTGACTCAATCGATGACCTGGATGTGTTTGATTTGTGGATGGATTTACGACGAGGCTGCAGGTGCCCCAGAACACGATATTGCTCCTGGAACGCCATGGAGTGCGGTACCCATGAACTGGACCTGTCCCGAATGCGGAGCGCGTAAAGAAGATTTTGAAATGATTCAAATGTAAATCTTCAATTATTAGCCAAGCAACAGGTGAACCGCGTGAATTCAAGCGCTTAGGCGGCTGCAAAAACAGGAGTAGATAGTGAGCATTCCCAGTTCCGGGCTAAAAGTGTTGGTCATTGATGACAGCAACACCATCAGGCGTAGCGCCGAGATTTTTCTGAAACAGGGAGGGCATGACGTAATGTTGGCTGAGGATGGGTTCGATGCCTTGTCCAAAGTAAATGACTACGAACCCGATCTGATTTTTTGCGATATTTTGATGCCGCGCCTTGATGGTTATCAGACTTGCGCAATCATCAAACGTAATCCCAGATTTTCAGATGTCCCCATCGTCATGCTTTCCTCCAAAGATGGCGTCTTCGATAAGGCGCGTGGCCGCATGGTGGGCTCGGAAGATTATCTGACCAAGCCTTTTACCAAAGATCAACTGTTGAAAATCGTTCAGGCCCTGG
>JAQGNK010000126.1 GCA_028291905.1 Polaromonas sp. | reverse complement strand
CGCCGATCAGCATGCCGTTGTAGCGCAGGACGTTTTCTTCGGCCATGGTTGCGCGCAGCGGCACGATTTCATCGCGGTAATGCCGCGCCACGTCGTAGGCGGTGCGGTAAGCCGAGTAGCTTTCGCGCAGCTGCGACGACGCGCCGCCTATGACGTGGCGCGGCATTACCGTGATGAGATCGTGCCGCTGCGGCGCACCATGGCGGAGGAAAACCTGCTGCGCTACAACGGCATGCTGATCGGCGTGTTCGAGCTATTGGCCGACAACCGCGAGCAGATCGCCAGCGTGACGGCGGCGCTCAACGCCTACCAGCAGTTCTGGCTGGCCGATGCTGCCCTGGCCGCATCCATGACCGGCAAGCCGACCGCCCTGGCCATGGCGCTGCCTGCCAGCGGCAGCGCTGGCGAGGCAGCCGGCCACTGACCGCGATTCAGACCACCTATTGATTGAAATTCCCATGAACAACCGAAGAAATTTTTTGACAGGCGCCGGCGCGCTGACCACGGCGGTGGCGGCTGCCGCCGTCAGCCGGGTCGCCATGGCCGCCCTGCCCGAGCCAGTGCTGCAAACTAAGCCCGACACCATGGCGCCGCTGGTGCCGGAAACCGGCCGTCCCTACAACCCGGTGGTCACCCTCAACGGCTGGACGCTGCCCTGGCGCATGAACCAGGGCGTGAAGGAATTCCACCTGGTGGCCGAGCCGGTGGTGCGCGAGATGTCGCCCGGCTTCAAGGCCCACCTGTGGGGCTACAACGGCCAGTCGCCCGGCCCGACCATCGAAGTGGTCGAAGGCGACCGGGTGCGCATTTTTGTGACCAACAAGCTGCCCGAGCACACCAGCGTGCACTGGCACGGCCAGCGCCTGCCCAACGGCATGGACGGCGTTTCGGGGCTGACGCAAAAGGCCATTCCGGTCGGCAAGACGTTCGTGTATGAATTCGTCGCCAGGCGCCCTGGCACCTTCATGTACCACCCGCATGCCGACGAGATGACGCAGATGGCGATGGGCATGATGGGCTTCTGGATCACGCATCCCAAGGCAAAACACCCGCTGATCGACGAGGTGAACCGCGACTTCGTGTTTTTGCTCAATGCCTACGACATCGACCCTGGCGCCTACACGCCCAAGATCATGACCATGCTCGACTTCAACCTGTGGAGTTGGAACAGCCGGGTGTTTCCGGGCATCGATCCGCTGGTGGTGCGTAAAAATGACAAAGTGCGCATCCGAATGGGAAACCTGACCATGACCAACCATCCGATTCACCTGCACGGCCATGAGTTCCTGGTGACCGGTACCGACGGCGGGCCGACGCCCAAGTCAACGCGCTGGCACGAGGTGACCACCGATGTGGCGGTGGGCCAGATGCGGCAGATCGAGTTCCTGGCCGACGAGGAAGGCGACTGGGCTTTTCACTGCCACAAGAGCCATCACACCATGAACGCCATGGGCCACGACGTGCCGACGATGATCGGTGTGGATCACCGAAAAGTCGCCCGCGACATCACCAACGTGATTCCCGACTACATGGTGATGGGCGAACGCGGCATGGCCGACATGGCCGAGATGGACATGCCCCTGCCCGACAACACGGCGAAGATGATGACCGGCGAAGGGCCGTTCGGTTCGGTCGAGATGGGCGGCATGTTCAGCATGGTCAAGGTGCGCAAGGACCAGAAAGCGGGCGACTACAAGGATCCTGGCTGGTACCGGCACCCGGCCGGCGAGGTGGCTTACGAATGGACCGGCGCGCTGCCCGATCCGGCCCGCTTTGCCGCCGAGGGCGGCCAGACCATGAAGGCGCAGAACATGCCGGCGAAAGAAGTCGAAGTCCAGGTCCGCAAACCCGGCATGGGCGGCATGGGCGATATGAAGGGCATGAAGCATTGAGCGTCAATCCAAACTTCCATTTGCATAGCATTCAATGAACCGCCAAGACACTATCAAATTAATAGCTGCTTGCGCAGTGTTTACCTGCACTACAGCCTATTTTTCTCAAAATCCTGGCCGTCCCGGCGATGCGCAGGATACGGCGTCGTCTTTCTTGCAGGCAAGTTTTCCACCGTCAACCCTTAAAGGCATTTCATGAAACCACGCAAATTTTTGTTCGTAGTTCCCGCACTCTTGCTTTCCCTGAGTGCCATGGCGTCCGGCAGCCATGGCGGTGGCCATACGGAAGCGGCCATTGGCAAACCCGGTGTTGCCTCCAAGGTCACGCGCACCGTCAACATCGACATGACGGACGACATGAAATTTCACGCGTCGGTGGTCAAGGTAAAACAAGGCGAAACCATTCGTTTCATTGCCAAAAACTCCGGCAAGGTCAAGCATGAAATGGTGCTGGGCACGGCAAAAGACCTCAAGGAGCACTACGAGGTAATGAAAAAGAACCCTGAAATGGAGCATGCCGACGCCAACATGGTGACGGTGGCACCAGGCCAGTCGGGCGAGATTGTCTGGCAGTTCACATCCGCCGGCAAAGTTGACTTTGCCTGCCTGCAGCCCGGCCATTACGACGCTGGCATGAAGGGGATGGTCCATGTCGCCAAAAAATAAGCCCGCGCCGGCCCAGGCGCCTGAGGCGGTGGCGCGCCGCCCGCTGCTGCTGGCGCTGCTCGGCGCAGTGGGCCTGGCACTCCCGCACACGGCGCGCGCAGCCGCCAGCCCAAAACAGATCACGGTCTGGAAAACACCTACGTGTGGCTGCTGCAAGGAATGGGTGTCGCACCTGAATAAAAACGGTTTCAAGGCAACCGTCAATGATGTGGAGGACACCGCGCCCATGCGCCAGAAACTGGGTTTGCCTGAAAAATACGGCGCCTGCCACACCGCGCTGCTGCAAGGCTATGTGGTCGAAGGCCATGTGCCGGCACGGGAATTGCGCCGCCTGCTGCGTGAAAAACCCAAGGCTGTCGGCCTGGCGGTGCTGGGCATGCCCGCCGGCTCGCCCGGCATGGAAATGGGCGAGCGGCGCGACGCCTATGACGTGCTGCTGGTGCTGGCCGACGGCAGCGCGCGCGTTTACCAGTCCTACCCTTCGACCCCTTCCCTGCCTTCTCCACCTTCTCCCGCCAACCCTTCCGTTAGATCCTGAAAGAAAACACCATGAAAAACATCAACACCCTTTTGATTCTCTGGGCCCTGCTGGCTGGCGCCGTGTCTGCCCATGCCATGTCGCACGGCAGCGCGCCCATGATGGCCGACCATGCCCAGAAAGACGCCGTGATGGCAGTGCCCACCGACCTGGCGGAAGGCGAAGTCCGCAAGGTTGACCTGGAAAATAAAAAAATCACCATCAAGCATGGCGACATCAAAAGCCTGGACATGCCGGGCATGACGATGGTGTTCCAGGTCAGGGACGCGGCGCTGCTGGAAAAGGCCAAGGCCGGTGACAAGATCCGCTTCAAAGCCGAAAAGGCCAATGGCGCCATCGTGGTGACCGACATCCAGCCGGCCCGGTGATTCACCGCCTGTTTGCTATCTAATAGATAGCTGCCTGCGCAACCCCTGCCTGCGCTACATCCCTATTTGATGTCAAAACAGGCCAGGGCGACGCGCCAGGCCTGTCTCGGGCTCAACGCGCCGCACCTCTGGTTTGCCGGGGACGGCGCATCAGCAGATACACCGCCGGAATCACGAACATCGACAGCAGCGGCGCGGTGATCATGCCGCCGACCATCGGCGCAGCAATGCGCTGCATGACTTCGGAGCCGGTGCCGCTGCCCCACATGATCGGCAGCAGGCCAGCCAAAATCACCGCGACCGTCATGGCCTTGGGCCGCACCCGCAGCACCGCGCCTTCGCGGATGGCGTCGAGCAGGTCGGCTTCGCTGGCCCGGCCCTGTACCAGTCGCTCGTCCCAGGCAGTCTTGAGGTAAAGCAGCATGATGACGCCGAATTCCGCCGACACGCCGGCCAGCGCGATGAAGCCGACCGCCCCCGCCACCGACAGGTTGTAGCCCAGCAGATACAGCAGCCAGATGCCGCCCACCAGCGCGAACGGCAGTGTTGCCAGGATCAGCAGGGCTTCATCAAAACGGTTGAAGGTCAGGTACAGCAGCACAAAGATGATGAGCAGCGTGAACGGCACCACGGCCTTGAGCTTGGCCGTCGCCCGCTCCAAAAACTCGAACTGGCCCGACCAGGAAACCGAATAGCCCGGCGGCAGCTTGACCTTTTCGCCAACGGCTTGCTGCATGGCCTGCACGGCCGAGCGCAAGTCGCGGCCGCGAATATCGACATAGACCCAGCCCGACAGCCGGGCGTTTTCGCTGCGCAGCATCGGCGGCCCGTCGGTGACGCGAAGCTCGGCCACGTCCGACAGCACCAGGCGCTGGCCGCGCTCGGTCACGAACGGCAGGCTGCGCAGGCTTTCCAGCGAATCCCGGAGTTCGCGGGGGTAGCGCAGGTTGATCGGAAAGCGCTGCAGGCCCTCGACCGTCTCGCCGATGTTCTCGCCGCCCACGGCCATGCTGATGAGCGACTGCACATCGGCGATGTTCAGCCCGAAGCTGGCCGCCGCATCGCGGTTGATGTTCACGTCCACATAGCGCCCCCCGGCAAGGCGTTCGGCCAGTGCGCTGGAGACGCCCGAAACGTCCTTCAGCACGTGCTCGATCTCGCCGGTCAGCCGGTCAATCGTGGCTAAATCAGCCCCGGCCACCTTGACGCCGACCGGGCTTTTGATGCCGGTAGCCAGCATGTCGATGCGGTTGCGGATCGGCGGCACCCAGATATTGGACAGGCCCGGCACCTTCACGATGCGGTCGAGTTCATCGACCAGCCTGTCGGGCGTCATGCCGGCGCGCCATTGGTCTTTAGGCTTGAACTGGATGGTGGTCTCGAACATTTCCATCGGCGCCGGGTCGGTCGCGGTGTCGGCGCGCCCCGCCTTGCCGTACACGGTGGCCACTTCCGGCACCGTCTTGATCAGCCGGTCGGTCTGCTGCAGCAGCTCGGCCGCCTTGCCGGCCGACAGGCCCGGCAGCGCCGACGGCATGTAGAGCAGGTCGCCCTCGTCCAGGCGCGGCATGAACTCGCCGCCGATGTGCTGCAAAGGCCACAGGCTGACGACCAGCACGATGGCCGACGCAAGCAGCGTCAGCCTGGGGGCGCGCAGCACGATTTCCAGCATTGGCCGGTACACCGCGATCAGCAGCCGGTTCAGCGGATTGGCTTTTTCGTCGGGAATCCGCCCCCTGATGAGGTAGCCCATCAGCACCGGAATCAAGGTCACCGACAGCCCGGCCGCCGCCGCCATGGCATAGGTCTTGGTAAACGCCAGCGGCGCAAACAGCCGCCCCTCCTGCGCCTCCAGCGTGAACACCGGAATGAAGGACAGCGTGATGATGAGCAGCGAGAAAAACAGTGCCGGCCCGACCTCCGCCGCCGCCTGGCCGATGACCTGCCAGCGCGCCTCGCCTTCGAGTTTTTCGCCGGGGTGCGCGTGGCCCCAATGCTCCAGATGCTTGTGCGCGTTTTCAATCATCACCACCGCTGCATCGACCATCGCCCCGATGGCAATCGCAATGCCGCCGAGCGACATGATGTTGGCATTCACGCCCTGGTAGCGCATCACGATGAAGGCGGCCAGGATGCCCAGCGGCAGCGAGACAATCGCCACCAAGGCCGAGCGCAGGTGGAACAGGAAGATGAAGCACACCACCGCCACCACCAGGAATTCCTCCAGCAGCTTGGCGCCGAGGTTGTCCACCGCCCGCTCGATCAGCCCGGCGCGGTCATACACCGGCACGATCTCCACGCCCTTGGGCAGGCTGGCCTGCAGCGACGCCAGTTTGGCCTTCACGGCGGCAATCGTCTGCAGCGCATTTTTGCCCGAACGCATGATGATGACGCCGCCTGTGGCTTCGCCTTCCCCATCCAGTTCGCCGATGCCGCGCCGCATTTCGGGGCCGATCTGGATGCGCGCCACATCGCCCAGCCGCACCGAGACGCCGCCGGGCGTGGTCGCCAGCGGCACGGCGCGGAAATCGTCGAGCGATTGCAGATAGCCCGACGCCCGCACCATGTACTCAGCCTCCCCCAGCTCCAGCACCGAGCCGCCGGCTTCCTGGTTGGCTTTTTGCACCGCCTCGGCCACACGGCTGTGCGCGATGCCATAGGCCGCCAGTTTGGCCGGGTCCAGCACGATCTGGTACTGGCGCACCATGCCGCCGATGGAGGCGACCTCGGCCACGTCGGGCACGGTTTTCAGCTCGTACTTCAAAAACCAGTCCTGCAGGGCCCGCAGCTGCGAGGCGTCCTGCGCACCACTGCGGTCGATCAGGGCATATTGGTAAATCCAGCCCACGCCGGTCGCGTCCGGCCCGAGCGAGGCTTTGGCCGCCGGCGGCAGGCGCGACTGCACCTGGTTCAGGTATTCGAGCACCCGCGAGCGGGCCCAGTACAGGTCGGTGCCGTCCTCGAACAGCACATAGACAAACGAATCGCCGAAAAAGGAATAGCCGCGCACGGTTTTCGCGCCCGGCACCGACAGCATGGTCGTCGTCAGCGGATAGGTGACCTGGTTCTCGACAATGCGCGGCGCCTGGCCGGGGTAGCTCGTGCGGATGATGACCTGCACATCCGACAGGTCTGGCAGCGCATCCAGCGGGGTTTTCAGCAGCGAATAGACGCCCCAGCCGCTGACCATCAGGCTGGCCAGCAGCACCAGGAAGCGGTTGGCGATGGACCAGCGGATCAACCGGGCCATCACTTCTTGCTCCCGGCCATACCGGCCGATGGCGACAGGGGCGATACCCGCGTCAGTTTCGTCAATTGAGGCAGCCCGTCCGCGTCGATGTAGAACTCGAAGCCCACCCGGTCGCCCGCTTTGAGGCCGGGCGGCAGCGCCTGGGTCGTGGGCGCCTTGAAGTCCATGGTCATGGCGCCCCACTTCAGCGCAGGAATCGGGCCGTGGCTCAGGGTCAGCATGTCCTTGCCGACAGTTTCAACCCTGGCGTCGCTTTCATGGCGCGGCGCGGCGCTTGGGGCTGCCGGTGCCAGTACCGGTGCTGCATTAAGCCGGGCCTCGACGCCTTTGAGGCTGGCTTCCGAATCAATCAGGAACTGCGACGACACCACCACCCGCTGGCCGGCCTGCAGGCCGCGCCTGATCTCGGTCTGGCCGCCGCTTTCCATGCCGGCTTCCACCTCGACCGGCTGGAAGCGGCCGCCCTCCTCGGCCAGCATCACGACCGTGCGCCTGCCGGTCTGGATGACGGCTTCTGTCGGCACCAGCAGGGCCTTGCCGGTGGCCGGGCCGGTGAACTCCATCGTGACGAACATGCCGGGCACCAGCCGCCCGCCCGGGTTGGCCAGCTCCAGCCGGGCCTTCAGGGTGCGGGTGGCAGGATTCACCTCGGGCAGGATGGCCTGCACCTTGCCCTCGAAGGTCACGCCGGGCGCCGCCGGGCTGCGCGCCCGCACGCTGGCGCCCGGTTGCAGCAAGGCCGACTGGCTTTCCGGCACCTCGGCATTCGCCCACACCGTGGCCAGGCCGTTGATGCGAAACAAGGTGGCGCCCGGCATCACCGCCATGCCTTCGCGCGCCAGCAGTTCCACCACCACGCCGTCCAGCGGCGCCGTCAGCGTGATGCGGGCCTGCGCCCGGCCGCTGGCTTCGACCTGGCGAATCTGGGTGTCGCTCATGCCGGCCTGGCGCATGCGCTGGCGCGCACCCTCGACCAGCGAGGCCAGGTCATGGCCCTGCATGCGCCTGACGGCCAGGAATTCCTCCTGGGCCGCCACCCAGTCCGGCACATACAGCTCCACCAGCGCCTGGCCTTTGCGCACCCGGTCCAGCGTGGCCCGCACATGCAGGCGCTCGACGTAGCCGGCAGCCCGTGCCTGCACCGTTGCCTGGTCACGCTCGTTAAAGGCAATGCTGCCAGCGGCCGAAAGCTGCGGTGAGAGCAGGCCTTCGGCCACCAGCGCGGTACGCACGCCCAGGTTCTGCTGAATCCGGGGGCTGATGATGACCCGGCCCGGATCGGCGCCGCCTGGCGCATACACCGGCACCAGCATCATGTCCATGAAAGGCGACTTGGCCGGCTTGTCGAACCTAGCGGCCGGCACCATCGGGTCGTGGTAGTACAAAATCCTGCTGCCAGTCGCCGGATCGGTATCGCCCGCCTGCAGGCCGGCGCTGAGGTGCCGACGGGTGGCTTCCTCGCCCTCGGCCATGCTTTGCGGCAGGCCCTGCCCGGCTGCGGCAGGCTCGGCGGCTGGTGTGGCTGGGGCCGGGGTGCCGCCACGCCGCAGGCCCAGCGTGTACAAGCCGTAGCCGGCCGCGCCCAGCACGCTGGAGGCCAACAGCGCGGCCATGATGTATTTTGTCTTCATGGCTGCTCCCTGGCGTCAGGCATGGCGGGCTGCTCGGGAATCAGGAAGTTCAGCTGCGCCCAGGCGCGCGCGGTTTCCATCTCCAGGCTCAGGGCCTGCATCTGCGCATCGATTTCGTCGCGGCGCGCCGCCAGCGTGCCGGCCAGGTCGCCCTTGCCGTTGCGGTAGGCGACAAGCGCGGCCTCGGCACGCTGGCGCAGGACGGGAATCAGTTCGCCCTGATGCCGGGCCAGCCGCTGCTTGCCGACCTGCCAGTCGTTGAGCAGGCTGCCGGCCTCGGCTTGCCGGCTGCGCAACAGGTCTTCATGACGGGCTTTGGCCTCTTCGCCCCGTGCCAAACTGGCGGCCAGATCCCGGTTCTGGCGATTTTTTTGATCCCACTGCAGCGGAATCGAAACACCGACGGAGACCATATTGGAATAGCCGGGCCCGCGCTGGCTGTAACTGGCCTCGACACTCCAGTCGGACTGCCGGTTGGCCAGGGCAAGCCGGGCGTCGGTTTCAGCGGCATCAATTTCAGCGCCGATGACCAGCAGATCAGGATGCTGCCTGATGCGTTCGCTGCTGAAGCTGTCTTGGGCGGGCAGGTTTTGCCAGCCCGGCGGTTCGCCAGAGGGCCGCTCGGCGGCCTCGGCGCCGACCCAGCGGACCAGCATCAGCATGGCGCCGCGCGACTGCCGCTCGTTCTGGATCAGGCGGTCCTGCAGCCCAAGCACGGCGGCCCTGGCGGCGAACACGTCGGCCTGGCTGCCGCGCCCGGTGCGAAAGGCGCTGTCGGCGGCCTGCACCTGCAGTCCGGTTTCGGCCAGCTGCCGCTCAAGCAGCTCGCGCATCGCCTGGCTGTAGTGGCGCTCCAGCCAGGCCAGCGCGGTACCCTGCTGCACGGCGGCCAGCGCCTGCAGCCGCCCGGCCTGCGCCCGCTGGGCCTCGCGCTCAAGGCGTTGCGCCCGCAGCTGGCGTTTTTCGGCGCGGGGCAGCTCCTGCATGATGCCGATGCGGCGCATGGTCATGAAATCGCGGCCCAGGCTGCCGCGATCCGGCCCGTCGGCCGGCAGGTTGTCGATGCCCAGCCTGAGCACCGGGTCGGGCAGCTGGCCGGCGGCCACGGCCTGTTCGCGGGCGGCAAGGGCGAGCGCGTCCTGGGCAACCAGTTGCTGCGACCGCCCGACGGCGATGCGCTGCGCTTCCTCCAGGCCCAGCGGATCAGCCGCCCATGAAGCCGATCCGACGGCCAATAGCAGCAGGGCCAAGGCAACCCGGCAGCGCGATGAATGAATAGACATGAAACCTCCAGAACACGAACAACCAAGCTGCGGATGCAGAAAACGCATCCGGCAGGACTGCGGTGGTCTGAAGGGCTAGAGGCGAAAGCAGCAATTCTTGATGGCCACGGGCGGCGCCGTGGTGCGCACCAGATGCGGCGCCTGTAGCGGGGCGCCCACCAGCCGTGGCGCCAGCAGCGCCGCCGATGTGAAATCAGCAGGCGGCGCGCCCAGCGCCACCGGCTGCGGCAACTCGTACCGGTCGGCCGTTTGCTGGCCGGCCTGGCAGTGCGCGTGGCATAAATTGGGTTGCGCTTCGTCCTGCACGCTGGCCATGTCGCCAGCGCACGGCATGCCGGCCTCGGCCATCGCGGCAACGTGAGCCGCCCTGGATGCAGCGCCCGGACAAACATAGCCAGCCACCGCCAGCTGCATGAACAGCAGGCTGATCAGCGCGAAAAGCACTGTGGCCAGGCGGGCACGGCGATTCAGGGGCATGGGGTCAGGGACAGGAGTGGTAAAACGGTTCGGGCAGGCGCCAAGTTTAGGGGCAGACAAACTTGCAGGCCAGCTGCTTGGTTCGGGCCTGACGCAAAAAGTTCTGGCGCAAGTTCAAGCGCTCAATTTTTATTTGCTATATTTTTAATAGCTACTTGCGCAGATGGAGCATGCGCCAAAGGCCTATTTGGCTGCCAATTGCTGACCATCCCATAGGCGGCGGCGCAGCCCATGCTAAGGTTCCGGCATGCCGAAAACCATCCGCTTCACCTTGCTGTCGCTGCGCGATCTGGCAGTTTCCGCCGGGCCTTTTCTGATCCTGGCCATTGGCCTGCTGGTGCTGGCCTACAGCTGGCTGGACCCGAATCCGCCCAAGCGGGTCACGCTGGCCACCGGCCCGGGGCAAAGCGCTTATGAAGAGTTCGGCAAGCGCTATGCGAAGCTGCTGGCCAAGGACGGGATTGAAGTTGTGCTGCTGCCGTCGGCCGGCTCGGCCGCCAACTTGCAGCTTTTGCGCGAAGGCAAGGCCGACCTGGGCTTCGTACAGGGCGGCAGCAGCGAGGCCGGCAGTCCGCAGGCGGACGGCCTCGAATCGCTGGGCAGCCTGTTCGTCGAGCCGGTCTGGCTGTTCTACCGCGAGGCGGCGGCGCGCCAGGTCAACCCCCAGGCCACCTTGACCGCCCTGCCCGATCTCAAGGGCCTGCGGGTGAATGTCGGCACGCCCGGCAGTGGCCTGCCCAGCCTGATGGCCAAGCTGCTGGAGAGCAACCGCATCGAGCCCGATGCGCTGCGGCTGTCGCAACTCGAACCCACGCCGGCCACCGTCGCCTTCCTTGGCGGCGAACTCGACGCCATCGTCTTCGCCTCGGCGCCCGAGTCGCTGATGGTGCAGATGCAGCTGCATACGCCGGGCGTCAAGCTGATGGATTTTGCGCAGAACGAGGCCTATTCGCGGCGCTTCGCCTTCCTGAGCCCGGCGATGCTGCCGCGCGGCGTGGTCGATCTGGCAGCCAACATTCCGCCGCAGGACATGCGGCTGGTCGCGCCGACCACCACGCTCTTGACCCGGCCCGGCACCCATCCGGCGCTGCTGCAGCTGTTTGCCCTGGCCGGCAACGAGATCCACGGCAGCGCCGGCTGGTTCAAGCGGGCCCGCGAATACCCCAAGCTGGCCAACAGCGAGGCGCCGGTGTCGGCCGAGGCCGAGCGCAGCATCAGCAGCGACAAGCCCTTCCTGCAGCGCTACCTGCCCTTCTGGGTCGCCAACCTGGTCGAGCGCATGTGGCTGGTGATGGGCATCATCCTGGCGATCATGCTGCCGCTGTCGCGCATCGTGCCGCCGCTGTACGAGTTCCGGGTGCGCTCGCGGATTTTCCGCTGGTACGGCCAGCTCCGGGACATCGAGAACCGCATCGACAGCCGGCACAGCCAGCACGCCCTGCTCGCTGAACTGGGCAGCCTGGAGCAGCGCGCCGAGAAGATCAGCGTGCCGCTGTCGTATGCCAACGAGCTGTATGCGCTGCGCAACCACATCCAGCTGGTGCGCGCCAAGCTGCAGCAGCTTGGCGCGCACCAGCCGCTTCAGCCCAAGCCCTGAACGCGCTGGCCCGGCGGCAGGGCCGGCCCTTACCCAGAGGCAAACGAGTCTGCATTCCCGCCTTCGCGGGAATGACGGTTTTACATGCTCGGCATGCACCCCTTCACCAACTCAGTGCCCAAGAGCTTGCGCGGCGCCACAAGCTGATGCGCAGGCACACCAACCGGGTGCATCAACCTTGCATACAAAGAAGCCAGCCAAGCCGCGATTGGCAGCCCCGGCTGGCATGTTATGTGCTGCAGTTCCGCGCATGACAACTGCCGCAGAAATCACC